>NZ_JBHUZM010000006.1:0-129965 GCF_042667665.1 Streptomyces sp. NPDC057307
GGGTAACTCCTTGGTGCTATCCGTTAAGCCCCAACGCTGCGTTACGTAACGACGTGGCGAGCGTTTCCCTTACTTTCAATTATCTCACGGGCGTCAATAGAAACCGCCGATCCGGCGCGAGGGCTCAAGCGCCACCTGGTGACGCGGTAGCGCCGGGCGTCCTAACCGTCCCCGCCGGCTGCGGCTAGGAACGTGGCGACCAACGGCACGAGCCGACGCCGGTAGGACAGGGCGTAACAGGGGTGACCGCGGGACGCGTTGAAGAGGCTCGACCTAGGGGTCGAGGCCGGCGGGCGGTTGGTGGGTGCGATCTAGCGCACCGAACCGCTGCGGGTGGTTCCGACGTCTTCCGTACGGGCGGCCGTCGTACAGGGCCTACAAGGTGGGCGCGCGGGTCAAACGACTGTGTTCTCGTCCGTTCTACGCTGCGACGCTTACAAGCGGCCTCACGGTGTCTCAGCGTCATGCAGTCGGGGTGTTGGTTGGTTCTCTCAACGCCAGTGCGCAGAACAGTCCGAACGGATGCGACTTACCTGTCTCGGCGGCGGTGACAGCGAGGCGCACGGCGGCCTCTTGGTGCTTCCACGCAGCCTTGAAGACGGCGTTCACGCTGTTTGCGGGCACCTTGAGGCGGCTGCTGACCTGTTGGACGACACGACGCACCTTGCGCAGCTTTGCCAGGAACTTCAACGAGCGTTCCCAGTGGGTCGGCTTGCCCTCGTTCCCCGGTACAGGAGTCGTCCTGGTGGACTTGGCGAACCAACGGCTCGGGGTGTCCTTGTCCTTGGCGACCTCTGCCAGGTCGAGCAAGTCTTGCAAGTGCCCCTTACGGATGAGCGACTTGAACTTGTTGCGGTACATTTTGTTGTCGATCAGGTCATCAACTTGCTGTGGAATCTCCTGTCCTTCTATAGAAGTAACGGAGGCGCTTTCGCTTGCCTTATTTCTATAGAACTCTCGTCGCGTTAATGTTGCTTTGATGCTTTCGGCCATTGCTGTTTCTCCTCACCCCCGATTTTGGGCAACACAAAATCGTCCCCGTTGCGGGGGTACTAACTGTTGGTTTGAACGGCTCGGCGTACCTGCGTGGTGGCAAGGGATATGAAAAAGACAAGAGCCCTCTTTCGAGGGCTCCATAAATGCGTCTAACTTCTGTGCTACTTCAATAGTAAACAATGCAGACATAATAGTCAAGACTATTTATGCGCTAAACCCAGGCAAAAGAATGAATACCCCCAAAACCGATGGGCTAGCGAATAAGGTCTTTGCACAGAGCTAGACGCTAGCTTGCTATAAGTATAATTGGAATTCCTTGAATTTGCAAACAAAACAAAGGCCACCTCTTAAAGGTGGCTGCACCGTAGTAACTAATTACGACTGCGCGAGACCTAAGTGTTTCTGAAGCGCTCGTACGTCGTCTTCGACACGGGTCACTTGCAGGGTGAGAGCCGCCCGCTCGTGTTGGTCATCCTCGACGACCTTGGCGATGCCGTCAACCATCTCGGTGATGTGGTCAAGGTGCTGCTTGGTAGCCATGTCATCTAAGCGCGCATGAACCTTGCTGAACTCGGTTTGCATGTGGTTGAAAAGTTTGGTGAATTGGTCTTCGCTCATATGTAACCTATTATGCGCTTCTTCCCGAGAAAATCAAGCGGCAAGCTCCTGCCTACTCAGGAACTCCCGTACGGCCTGCGTTACGAGCTGGTAGTCCTTCACTTCTCGTTCAACGGCCTGGCGTTTAATCTGCTTCACCATGTCCGCCGGTAAGTGCGTTGTGTACTTAACCACAAGGGGTTTTGTGGGTTTCCCCACTTCCCTACTTGTGGGCATGTGGTCTTGCAGTAGCGTTGGTTGGTTCATTGATTCCTCCTTATCGTGATGCGTTTGCTTGATGGTGGCGACCTACGGTGACGGCCGGCTCGGGCTGTGTGGGCGCTTCTAAGAGGCGTTCAGCGAGCCGTACCCACGTCGGCCCAGTGGTTAGGCTGTGGTGCTTTGGATCGAGGCCAAGCACCCCTGTGACGAATGCTCTTGCGTGCGTCCCAATCATGTCGTTAGTAATGGTGTGGTTGGGCTTCATCTTTCATGCTTTCTCTTACGCTTTCTATTGTAATTGAATACACGCACTAATTCAATAGCTCTCGCGTTATAGAAAGAGTGAGCTATAGAACTCTATAGTTATATAGCTAAATAGAGAATGCGTGCAGGAAAGGGTGATAGCTATTGTGAGGGGTGAGTGCTCGTGTTATCTTGAAAGTGGAGAACAAATGAATAATGGCAAAGAAAATCGCAATAGCCATCCATAAGGGTGGCGTAGGGAAGACGACGACGGCTAAGAACATCGCTGCTGCGATGGCGCTGGCTGGTCATCGAACCCTGTTGGTGGACTTGGACGAACAGGCCAACGCCACCAAGGGACTAGGGGTTGATCCTGCCGCTTTAACGGTCACGTTGAACAACTTGTTCGTGAGCCCCGAGATCCAGACATCATCGGCCGTGCAGGGGACGTTGGTTGACGGCCTTCACCTGATCGCAGGGCACCCAGACTTGTCGCGTACTGAAACAGGCATGGCGCTGCAACGGACTGACCCGACGGCACCTGATCCGATCGCGGCGCTTAAGGGACTGCTCGCAGAGCTGGAAGACGACTACGACTTCATCATCCTCGACACCCCGCCGTCGTTGAACTACATGACCATCAACGCCCTGGCGGCGGCTGACGAGCTGGTTATCCCAGCGGCAGCGAGCGCGTACAGCCAGGACGGCTTGGCTCGCACCATCGAGGCGTACGAGCGCGCAGTGGGGAGCTACAACCCAACGCTACGACTCCGGGGCATCTTGGTCACGCGCGTCAAGCGCACGCTCGCATCATCGGCCGTCTTCGATGGGATAGGGGAGACGTACAAAGACCTCGTGATCCCTCAGCTCATCGTGGAGTCCACCGCAGTGGATGAAGCCGAGCAACTGAATCAGCCGGTAGTGATCTATGACCCGCAGAGTCACGCCGCGCAAGGATATAAGCGGGTCGCGGAGATATTGACCAATGGCTAGAGATTTCAAAAAGCAGATGACAGAGCGGAAGACGGCCGCACCTCGCGTTGCCATCCCGCAGGTTGATCCAGAGGCACCCAAGCCCGCGCCGGCCCCGACCGTGAGTCCAGCAGCACCAGCCGTCGCGCCGCAGCGTGTAGAACCCGCCGAACCAGCTCGCCCCGCGGTGAGCGACCAGGAGCCCGCATCAGAGCGCCCGATCTACCTGACGCCGGTGGACACCGATGAACAGCCAATCAGTCGAGGGCTCGCCATGTACCCAACGCGGCACACACAGATCGTCCGGGACATCGCGTACATCGAGGGACGCCGACCGTGGAAGATCATCGAGGACGCACTCGAAGAGTACGTCGTGAAGCATTACGGCAAGCAGTACAAACGAAAATAGGGACGCGTCAAGCGTCCTCATTTTGTAGCGATTGAACGTCGCACAATGTTTGTTTTGCGACGTTCGGGATTAGCTCACAGGGGTGGAGGCTTACCAGATCATGACTTACGGCCGGTGTCCAGAGCGGCCGTGGCGTCGAGCCGGTTGCCCTCGTGTTGACAGGTTGGGGTGGACGTGGTGAAGCTGCCGGATTCTGCCGCGATAGCTATTCCACAAGTCTGGCGGTTTGCAACCCCCTTGTCAGGGACGGTAAGTCATGGCCTGGTAAGCGTTCCCCTGCCTCGACCTAGTCACGCGGCTTCTATGGCCCTCCGCCGGCCTCGTCTGCGTCGGCTCGTTCTACCGTCGCCCGGGGTGCCCTGATGGTCGAGGGCTCTTGCCCGTCGCAACCAGCACCTTGTTGCGACGACTTTAGATGAGATCGCGATACATGAAGAACGTGCTAGACAAAGCACCTACAACACTAAGCACTAACATAAGTCGCTTTAGAGTTTCAGATTTAGGGCTCAGGAGAGAAGCTACATCGCCTATAATGATTGCCGCGTAAGGAAGTCCGAAGAAGGCTCGATACGCTGGATGCAAGAGGATTAGACCGGCGGCCATGATTATCATGGCGACGATTAGGACGACCTGCTCTGCTCCGAATGATTTAATTACGTTATTTAGTTGTGGTTTAGTCATGGCTTGATTATATCTTATTTGAATGATAGGTGAAAATGAAGAACCCCCAGTCTCGAACTGCCGCGTTGGCTGTCCGTGGACCGGGGGTGTTGGCTCTTCAGTGTTTCGTTGCTATCCCTTCATTGCCGCAAGGACCAGTTGGGCATACGCCGCCTGACCCTTGTCGTTCGGATGGAAGATGTAGTTGCGGTCGTTGGCCACCTGGTCGATGTTGAAGAAGTACGAATCACCAGGGTCGGAGCACACGGTGTGTCCTGCGAACGGTGAGTTCGCCCCGTTCACGTCGACGTAGTGCAGTCGAGTACTTCCCGCACTACTGACGGCAGTGCTGATTTTCCCGTTGATCGCGGTCACGATGTTGCGAGCCGCTTGAGCGTCTCGCCAGTCGTAGCCGCTACCGAACAGGTACATGCACCGGAGGTCGTTGGGTTCGCCCGCCGACTTGACCGGAGCCACCTGCGGGTAGCCGACTACGTAGATCTGTGCGTTGGGTGCCTTCTCCAGGATCTTCGCGTACGTTGCCGTCAGCTTGGCAGGCAGCTCGTTGTTGATCTTGCCGAGTGCGGTGGTGTACGCGCTGGTTGTGACATCGCAGTCTCCGTCGTAGCACGCCGTGCCGAAGGTGGAGAATCCGATGTCGTTGCCACCGATGGAGACGGTGACGTACTTCGTGTTCACGTTCAGGCGCTTGTACTGCGGCTCCTGATTGCTGTACTGCGAGACCTCGCCCGAAACGTGCTCGGTCTTTGCTCCCGAGCAGGCCACGAAGCCATCTGCACCTACGGTCGCCGCCAGGGTGGTGTCCTGAGATACCAACCTGGAATAGGCGTAGGCGCTGCGATGGCATTGGTTGCCACCCGCGACGTTGGTCGCCGCGTCGAATGGCTGAACTCCTTCTCCGGATGAGTAGGAGTCACCCAGTGCGACGTAGCTCTCCGGCTTGGGGCCATTGAGCACCGCCCCACGCGGGTAATCCATGCCCAGGCCTTGCACCTTCACCGGCCACAGGTTGTAGTCAGTGCTGCCAGAGCAGGTGCCCGAACATTTTTTGGTGTTGACATACACCGTGTTCGGTCCGATGACGCTGTAGTCGTCGGACTCTATGACGCTGTAGCCGTACACTATTCCGTTCGGACCAGCATTGCCCTGAAGCGCACCTTGATACGTGATCGCGCCGCTGGCAGTGTCGAACACCATGATCTGAGTGAACGGCACCGAATACGGGTTGTAACTGAGTGTCTGCTTCAGTGAACGGATGACCACTACCTTGCCCGTCGTGTCGACGGCGTAGTAGTTGCCCTGGTACACGTTTCCGCTAGTGTCCTTGTTGGGTAGCTTTACCGACCCAACCTTTTGCCCGTTGGAGTTGAGCGTCACCAGGTTGGTGACGTACTCCGTGGGCGTGGCGGGCAGGTTGTCGGCGACCATCTTCTGTTCCTTGATGACCGCCAGCACACCACCACCCGGAAGCGGATAAGCCTTGTATTGCTGCATATCGGCCCCGGGTGTTGAAGCCGACGTTGTCCACGCTACTGACTTGGTCATCGGATCGTAGGCTGAGACCTTGATGCTTCTGGGGTTACTTCCGACATAAGTCGGATAGAATAGCCTCCCCACGGCATTGATCGGTGTGCCCCCCTGGTAATACCCCGTACTTGTCGGAGTATCGCCCAGGTTCGTGCCGCTATAGCTGATGTACTGGAGACGGCCTCCGTAGTTCCACTCAGCGGCGATGCCGTCCTTGTAGGCGAACAACAGGTTGCCTTGGTTGCAGCTTCCCTTGACTGCGATGTCCATCACCTTGGTCGGTGTGGTCTGACCGGACGCCAGATCGGGCGCGAGGCCAATGAGGCGCTGACTGCTGTTGACGAAGTAGATGTTGCCGTCCGCACCTACCACCGGTGTTGCCGATGATGAGGTGCAGCCAGTGTCGTACGTCCACTTCAAAGTGTTGTCCTGGTAGGCCAGCAGCTTCGAGCTTCCGTCCGGCTTTCCGTAGACGACGCCGTTCTTGTCGACGGCCGGCCGCAGAATGCAGTTGTCGACTCCGTCGACCTGAACTGTTCGGTTGAGCTGACGCGTCACGGTGCCGGTGGCTCCGTAGGTAGTCAGATCCTGGTCGGCGCTGCCGTTCAGGAAACAGCCGACCGTCACGTCACCCTGTGGACTCGTTGTGGTTTGCGCGTACTCGTATGCACGCGACGCAACAGCAGGCCACTGCAAGGGGGGAGTGGTGTCCGCCTCCGCCGTCCCCGGAGAGACGAAAGTGACCAACGACGCTATCAAACCCGCCAAAGCGAGCATGATCGGTGTTCGCGCATTGTTTCTGCGCATGATGGTTCTCACCAACTTTCTGATTGCTTGATTGTGAATGAACGAGGAACGATTAGGGCGACTGCACCGAACGGTGCTGTCATCCTCTAAACATTCCTTTTTGACTGAAGAGCCGCTATATTTATGACACGTCTTTACAATCTTGCAAATGGTAAAATAAACAACGCCCATCAATAACAGGGGTCAATAAATTCTTTGAATGAGCCCCCGCTCTGGTGTGCTGGTAGGCCACCAGAGCGGGGGTTTCCGTCTCAACCGCTGGGAGCGGTAGCGGGAGACGGAGTGTGGGGGTTACCCGTTGCTGTTGCCGACACGAGTGCCCGGAACGCGACCGCGTGTGCCGCGTGCGTTCTTGACGACCTCGTCCATGTTCGGCGCGAGCTTGTTGAAGTCCACCAGACGCATCGCGATTTCTCGCTTGTCGCCGTCCGGCATGGTGACTTCCAGCACCACTAGATCACCGATCGTTTTGAATGCCTCGGTCTCGGTGACCAGAACGTCCAGCACCTTGGGCTGGTCGATGTTGGGGTGCTGTCGCACCACCACGGCTGCGAACTCGTTGTCATCGCCCTGCTGACCGTTGAGGTCAGACACTTTGCGACTCACGATTGCCATTTCTGCTCCACTAGGTGGGGTTATGGTCGGCATGATTGCTTAGACCTCATCTATTTACGCATGGTGTGCGTAGGTTGCATATGGTGGAATTGACTACACCCCGAGTTTGTGGAGTGGTATTGCTTGCGTTTGCTGTATAATTGGATATAGAGAAGCATCTATGACAACCCCGCAACAAAGAACACCAGCATCAACGAAGCAGCAGTCGGCTGAGAAGTCGAAGCTTTCTGCTTGGGACGTGAAGGCACAAGAATGGGCCGAAGTGCAGGCTGCGAACTTGCCTGCACTTCGGCCCGAGCAACTCAAGCGGATCGGTGCGATTATTGGCGCGGCACCACTACTAGACGATCAGGGTTGAACCGATTGCTCCCCTTCGTCGCAGGCTTGAGCACGAAAGTCTCAAAGTTCTCGTCTACGACCGCGCGTCGCTGTTCGGGTGCAAGCTGCGCCCACACGTCGATGATGTTCGTCGTCTTCGGTGCTGCGGTGCGGCGCGTGTGAGCCGCCCGTTCTTTCATCAGCTCCGCGATGCGAGGTTCAATTTTCCGGATCTTCGGGAAGATCAGGCTGCCCATGTCGTCGTTGTCCTTGTACTCCGCGAGCAATCGTTTCTTCTTTGCGGTCAGTTCGGCTAGTTCGTCAGCGCCCGACCAAGGTGTGTCAGTCATGACCAGTTCCTGTTCCGCGAGGCGCGCGAAGATCAGCTTGGTTACCAGGTCATCTATTGCGATGCCTGATCCCGCGACCTTGTGGCAGACGTCGCAACTGTAGTCGTGACGGTTGTTCGGCTTTGCGGTTCCTCGGAGGTTCGAACCGCAGTTGCCGCAACGAATACGGCCCGTGCACATGTACTTGAGGCTTGCTTGTGACACGCCTGCCCCTGGACGATCCGGGCCAGCAAGCAAGTCCACGACAGAGTGCCAGGTGTGCTCGTCCAAAATGGACTCGTACTGACCCTTGATCGGGTTGCCTTCATCATCGGTCAGGTACCGCATGTGATGCGGTACATCCTTGGGGCCGTAGACGCGATACCCCACCATTCGCGGTGACGTAATCATGAGAACGAACGTCCTTCGTCGCCACAGGTTCCCCTGTGATGTCAGCCGACCCATTGCGTTCCACTTGTTGACGATGGTGTGAGCACCAACGCCCGCAAGCAATAGTCGTGCTGCGGCTCGGATCTGAACCGCTTCCTTGTGGACGAGAGTGCGCTTGTCATCGGCCCAACCGAACGCGCGGTTACCCCCAACGGGGATGCCGTGCTTGGCGCGGGATAGATGGCTGTCTTTCAGGCGTCGGGATGTGTCGCTGGATGAGCTGGCGCGGGCATTGAGGATGTACCACGCCGCTGAACGCCCGTTATCCGTCAAGAGGTCGAGTGATCCCCGGATGTCGAGGATGGGACGGTGGTAGTACTCAACTACCTCTATGGCGTCTGCCAAGTTGCGGTGGTCGCGCGTGAGACGGTCGATGTCATAGACAACCGATCCGTCTACCTGGGTGAGCTTGCCGAAGCCGTCGGCCGGGGTGAAGTGCTTGGATTCAGTGCGACCCTTCTTGAGGTCGCTCAACATGCCTTCAAACACAGGCCGGATGACACGGTAGATGTAACTACCGTCCTCCTGCTTGATACGCTTCTTCTTCCACGCTGAGGTGTGCGGCTCGTCATACGTGCCGACGTACGTGCCCCCGCGCGATTCGACGTACCTGCGGCAGAGGTCTTCTTGTTCGTCGCGGTTATTGATATCCCCGCCGGTCATGGGGATGCCGGAGTTCTGACGCTCGGTGCTGGCTTCGAAGGACAGTCGAACAAGACCGACGATGTTAAGGCCGGTCAGATCGCCCCGTTGGACGCGATCAATGATGTTCTGTTGTGACTGCACTGCGTGATCTCCTGTTACTCAGTGTAACATTGATCACTGCTTAGGTAAATGCGCTTCGGCCAGCGCACCACCCTGTGGTGGGACCTGCCGCTGATCGACTCGTACCGGCTGGTGCACCGTATGTACCGCATCCCCGACAAGCGCTACCAGGAGAATCTGGACCGCTGCGTCGAACTGCTTGAACTGGGCGAGCTGTTGGACGTCCCCGTACGGCAGCTCTCGCTCGGCCAGCGGATGCGCGGCGACATCGCGGCGGCGCTCCTCCACGACCCCGAGGTGCTGTACCTGGACGAGCCGACGATCGGCCTGGACGTCATCTCCAAGGCCAGGGTCCGCGAGTTCCTGCGGGATCTGAACAAGGAGCGCCGTACGACGGTGCTGCTGACCACGCACGACCTCACGGACATCGAGCAGCTCTGCCCGCGGGTCATGGTCATCGACCACGGCCGGCTCGTGTACGACGGGGCGCTCGCCGGGCTGCACGAGGTGGGCGAGAGCGAGCGGACCCTGGTCGTCGACCTCGAACGCGAGCTGCCGCCGGTCGAAGTGCCGGGAGCCCGGGTGGTGAAGGTGGAGGGGCCGCGCCAGTGGCTGGCGTTCCCGGCCGCGGCGTCGGCGGCGCCGCTGGTGGCGCGGATCGCGGCGGAGTATCCGTTGGTGGACCTGTCGGTGCGGGAGCCGGACATCGAGTCCGTCATCGCGAAGATGCTGTCCAGGCGGACGGTGCCGGAGCCGGCGGAGCGGTCGGCGCTGTGACGGAGGGGGCCTCGGCGCTGTGACGTCCGCCTCACCTTTGACTAGGCTGACAACATGACGAGTGAACTTCCTGAGATGCGCGCCTCGGACTCCGAGCGCGAGCGCGTTGCCGAACTGCTGCGCGAAGCCGTGGCGGAGGGGCGCATCGACATGGAGGAGTTCGACACCCGCCTCGACGCGGCGTTCAAAGCCCGTACGCACGGTGAACTCGAACCGCTGGTCAGGGACTTGCCCGCACCCGGTACGACGACGGATCTCGCCCCGTCGACCTCCTCCGACTCCACCGCTGTCGGGGGCCGTTGGGCCTCCCGGATCGGCCGGGGCCCCGCGACCTCGAAGTTCGGCTTCGCCTTCTGGGGAGGGTTCAGCCGCAAGGGCACCTGGACCGCGGGTCCGGCCTTCACCGGGGCCGTTCTCCAGGCCGGCGGCGAGATCGACCTGCGCGAGGCGCAGTTCGAGCAGCGGGACGTGGTCATCCGCTGCTTCGCGCTGATGGGCGGCATCCATGTCGTCGTACCGCCGGACATGGATGTCACGGTGCGCGGCTTCGGGCTGATGGGCGGCTTCGGGGAGGACGGCGAGCCGACGGACGTGAGTCCCGGATCGCCGCGGGTGATCATCACGGGGTTCGCGATGATGGGTGGTGTGGGTGTGACGCGCAAGATGAGGGCGGCGGACAAGCGCCGTCTCAAGGAGGAGCGCAAGAAGGCGGAGCTGGAGAGGAACAGGTTCCGCAAGGAACTCGACTAGGCCCTGCCCGCCGGACAGGCGGCGCCCAGGGCCCTGCGGGATGCCCCCGCCGGACCCTGCTCAGCGCTCAGAGGTCAGAGCCGAGCGGGCTCCGTGCCCACCAGGTCATCGAGATCCACGAAGCGCCCCATGGCCGCGTAGCCGGCGTCGCTCGGGTGCAGACCGTCGCCGGAGTCGTAGTCGGGCCGCAGCCGGTCGGGGGCGTACGGATCGCGCAGCAGCCGGTCGAAGTCGACGGTCCTGTCGAACACGTCGCCCGACCTGATGGCGTCGTTGATCCGGTCCCGTACGGCTTCGCGCCGGTCGGTGTGGCGCGAGTTGCCGCCGAACGGCATGAGCGTCGAGCCGACGACCCGCAGGCCCCGGGCGTGCGCCTGCCGGGTGAGGTCCTGCAGACCGGCGATGATCAGGTCCGGGTCGGTCTCGTTCGGCCGCCGGATGATGTCGTTGATACCCAGCTCGACGAAGACGGCCTCGGCGCCCGACTGCCCCAGGACGTCGCGCCCGAAGCGGGAGACGCCGCTCGGCCCCTTGCCGAGGGCGAGGCTCTGCCGCAGGACGCGATTGCCGCTGATGCCCGCGTTGAGCACGCCCAGACCACTGCCGCGCACCCGGTCCGCCAGCGTGTCGGTCCAGCGGTGGTCGGCGTCGTACGAGGAGCCGATGCCGTCCGTGATCGAGTCCCCGATGACGACGAGCGAGCCGCGTGCCTGCCGGTTGAGCACGTCGACGGCGGTGAGGTAGCGCCAGACCGAGGCACGTTCGAGGTACGCGTCGCCGCTCAGGTCGGGCGTACGGTCGCCCATGGCCGTGTACGAGGTCCGCAGGGCGCGCGGGTGGTACGTGACGGGGCCGCCGGGCGCGGGCGTGTACACCGTCACCAGCAGGTCCGCGTCGGACGGGACCTGGAGCCGTACGGGATCACTGACGACGTGCCCGCCGGGCGGGACGACGACGGACGTCTTCTTACCGAAGGTGACGGAACGCATGGTGCCCGGGACGGCGCCCGCGTCGTCGCCGCCGTTTCCGTCCGCCACGGCGATCGAGGCGCGGCCGATGAGCAGGGCTTCGCGGCTGAAGAGGTTGGAGAGGGTGACGCGGGCGGCGGTGCCGCCGATGCTGGTGTGCACGACGTTACGTATGGAGCGCCCCACGTGGCCGTGGGGTACACCGGGTTCGATCCCGGCCGGCGCTGCGGACCAGGTCCCGACCCACGCGTCGGCGGACGCGGGCGCCGCCGACCCCACGGGCGTACGGGCCCGCCCGCCCGCCCCACTTCCGGTCGCGGCGGCCTGGTCGCTGCTGCCCCCGTCGCGGCCCCCGCCGCCACCCAGTGCGCCGACCCCGACGAATATCGCGGCGCAGACCAGCGCCACGACCGTCATAAGGCCCGCGAGCAGGGCGAATCCCCGTGGTCTGTTCATGTCCCCCGTGTCTCCCTCACCTACGTACAAAGGACATCATCCGGCATGGCGCGGGAACTCGGGATGCGCGCCGGGAGTACCAGAGGTAGGGACAATGCGTACAGGTGGGTGAGGGTCCTGTTGGCGGGCCGGTTTTGGGTACGGGACGGTAGGGCATGGCGGCACGTACGCGGCTGGGTGGAGTGAGATGGGTGGAGTGAATGGAACGACGCGATCCGGCTGATCCGGCTGATCCGGACAAGGCGGGGGGTTCGGTGGGTCCGGTGTCCGGGGGCGACGCCGCCGGTTCGGACGGGGCCGACGCGCGCCCGGCCGGGGACGGCTCTCCTCGTGACGACGGCCCGGCGGCTCCCGCGCCCCCGGCCGAGGGCTCCTCGGTGACCGGCAGCGCGGGCAGGTCGGCGACGGCCATCACCGCCCGTCCGGATCCCGAGCCGGGCTCCGGCTCCGGCACCGAGGGCCCCGGCACCCCAGGCCCCGGCGGCAATGGCCCGGACGGCAAGGGCGCCGGCCCGGGCAGGCGCTCGCCGTTCTCCCCGCTCGGCGGGCTCGGATTCACCGCCGCCGACGAGGAGAAGCGGCGCGGCGTCCGCCGTATGAAGACGACCGCGACCGGCCTGCTGATCTTCGTCGCCGTCATCTACATCCTCGCCACCTGGGCCGAGAACTCGGGCGTCACCGGCTGGCCCGGCTACGTCGCGGCGGCGGCCGAGGCAGGCATGGTGGGCGCGCTCGCCGACTGGTTCGCGGTGACGGCGCTCTTCCGCCACCCGCTCGGTCTCCCGATCCCGCACACCGCGATCATCCCGAACAAGAAGGACCAACTCGGCGCCTCGCTCGGCTCGTTCGTGGGGGAGAACTTCCTCTCCTCCGACGTCGTACGGACCCGGCTGCGCGGGCTGGGCATCGGCGGCCGGCTCGGTGCCTGGCTCGCCGAGCCCGCCCATGCCGACCGGGTCACCGACGAGCTGGCCACCGCCCTGCGTGGCGCGCTGACCGTCCTGCGGGACAGCGACGTCCAGGCGGTCGTGGGCGAGGCGATCACCCGCCGCGCGGACGCCGCCGAGATCGCCCCCGGCATAGGGAAGACACTGGAGCGCGTGGTCGAGGACGGTGCCCACCACCGCGCCGTCGACCTGATCTGCGCCCGCGCGCACGACTGGCTGGTCGAGCACGGAGATTCGGTCATGGACGCCGTGCAGGGCGGGGCGCCCGGCTGGACGCCGCGCTTCGTCGACCGCAGGATCGGCGACCGCGTCTACAAGGAACTGCTGCGCTTCGTCACGGAGATGCGCGACATGCCGACGCACCCGGCGCGCGGCGCGATCGACCGCTTCCTCAAGGACTTCGCCTCCGACCTCCAGTCGGACACGGAGACGCGGGCGCGCGTCGAGCGCCTCAAGTCCGACCTGCTGGCGCGTCCCGAGGTGCAGGACATCATCGCGTCGGCGTGGTCCTCCGTACGCGCGATGATCATCGCCGCGGCCGAGGACGACCGCAGCGAACTGCGCCTGCGCGCCCGCGCCTCCCTCCTCTCGCTCGGCGCCCGTCTGGCGACGGACGGCAGGCTGCAGCGGAAGCTGGAGGGCTGGGTGGAGGACGCGGCGGACTACGTCGTGACGACGTACCGGGGCGAGATCACATCACTGATCTCCGACACGGTCGCGAGCTGGGACGGCAAGCACACGTCGAAGAAGATCGAGGCGCACATCGGCCGGGACCTCCAGTTCATCCGTATCAACGGCACGGTGGTGGGCGCGCTGGCCGGTCTGCTGATCTACACGATCTCGCACGCGCTGAGTGGGTGAGCCGGACCGCCCGGTTCACCCACCCAGCAACCATGGGGGAGTGCCCTCAAGTACGCACAGTTGTACGGAGGCGTTCAACGAAGGGGGGATGGGACCATCACCGCGATCACGACGGTCGCCACGGTCGCCACGGTCACGACGATCACAACGGACGACGGCGTACGGCTGGCCTGCACGGAGTACGGACCTGCCGAGCGGTCCACCGTCCCTGAGCGGGCCGCCGACTCCGAGCGGTCTGCCGACTCCGAGCGGTCCACCGTCCCCGTTCTCCTGCTCCACGGCCTCGCGGGCCACACGGCGGAGTGGGACGCGCTGGCGGGCCTGCTCGGCCCCGGCCACCGCCTGGTCGGTTACGACGCGCGGGGCCACGGCGCGAGCGACCGCCTTCCCAAGGATGTCTCGCGCGCGGCGCACGTGCGCGACGTCGTGGCCGTCATCGAGGAACTGGCCCTGGACCGCCCCGTCCTGGTCGGCCAGTCCCTCGGCGGGCTTACGGTCCTGCTCACCGCCGCCGCCCACCCGGATCTCGTCCGCGCGCTGGTCCTGGTGGAGGCCGGACCGAGGGGCCCGGCCCCCGAGCTGCCCGGCAAGATCGGGAAGTGGCTGGACTCGTGGCCGGTCCCGTTCGAGTCGGCCGACGAGGCGGTGCGCTTCTTCGGCGGCGGCGCGGCGGGTCCGGCCTGGGCGGCGGGCCTGGAGGCGCGTACCGACGGGCTGTACGCGCGCGTCGACCGGGACGTGATGGTGGCCTGCGTGGCGGAGAGCGGCGTTCGCTCGTTCTGGGCGGAATGGGACCAGGTGCGCTGCCCCGCGCTGGTGGTGCGGGGTGACGCGGGTGCCATGCCGGCGTCGGAGGCCGAGGAGATGCGGGTACGCCACCCGGCGGGGACGCGGGTCGAGGTCGTGGCGGGGGCGGGGCACGACGTACATCTGGACCGGCCGGCGGAACTGCACGCGCTGATCGCGGAGTTCCTGCACCCGACGCCCGCCTAGGCGCGCTGTCAGGGCGGGCCCAGGGGGGCTACTCCAGCCCCTGCTCGTACGCCTCAAGGGTGTCGACGAACATCCGCCGCTGCTCGGGCGTCAACGGCTCCAGCGCCCTGCGCCAGGCCCCGGCGCCGCGCGCCAGCCAGCCGTCGATGGCGGGCCGGTGCTTGTCGCTGATGCTGACGATCGTGCGACGCCGGTCGCTCTCGTCGGCCTCGCGCCGCAGGATCCCCTGCCGGCTCAGCTCGCCGACCATCAGGCTCACCGTGGCCGGGGCGACCTCCAGGCGTGCCGCGAGCGCGTTGACGGTCATCGGGCCGTCGAAGAGCAGGAACGCGAAGAGCGACAGATGGCGGGGCGCGAGGGAGAACGACTCCAGTTCCGCGGGGATCCTGATCCGCTTCGCGCGCCCGACCATCCGGGGCATGAGCAGCAACAACGTACGGATTCCGTCCTCGACACCGAGACCGGCGGCCTCGTCGTCACGCCTGCTGTCGGTTGACATCCGTACCGCCCTCTCAATAGCTTTGCATTCAAAGTATCTTTGCCTGCAAAGTAAAAACATCTTCTGGTCGAGCGTATCCGGAGAGGGCCACCCCATGACCGAACCCGAACAGCGGCAGAACATCCAGGAATTCAACCGGCTGATCATCGAGGAGTTCCGGGCGAACGGCGGCCGGGTGGGCGGCATGTTCGAGGGCGCGCCGCTCGTCCTGCTGACGACGCTGGGGGCGAGGAGCGGCAAGCGGCGCACGAACCCCGCCGCGTACGCGCGCGACGGCGAACGCCTCCTCGTCTTCGCCTCCAACGCGGGCGCCCCCGTGCATCCGGGCTGGTACTTCAACCTGCTCGCCGACAACCGGGTCACCGTCGAGATCGGCACGGTCGAGATCGGCGCCGAGGAGGGTGGCGCCGGGGAGGGTGGCATCGGGGAGGGCGGCGCCGAGGAGCGCGGCGTCCGCACGTTCTCGGCGCGCGCCGAACCGCTCCAGGGCGAGGAGCGCGACCACCAGTACGCCCTCCAGGCCGCCCGGGACCCGGGCTTCGCGGCGTACCAGGCGGGCACCGACCGCACGATCCCGGTGATCGCCCTGTACCCCCTGACCCTGACGGACCCGGCGCGGAACCGGGCGATAGGCGAGGAGCTCGTACGAGTCCACGCCCAGCTACGAGCCGAACTGACGGCCCTCCGCGCCACCCCGGCCTCTCCCTCCTCCGCCCTCGACGAGGGGCTGCTGCTCCACTGTCTGAGCTTCTGCGAGTCGCTGAGCATGCACCACACGGCCGAGGACGGCGCGTTCTCGGCCTTCGACCGGCAATTCCCCGAGCTGGCACCGGTGTTGGAGCGCCTGCGCACCGAACACCGCGCGGTCTCGGTGGCGCTGACGAAGCTGCGGGCCGACCCGCCGGCCACATCGGAAGCCCTGCGGCAGGAACTGGAACGGCTGGCGAAGGACCTGGACGAGCACTTCACGTACGAGGAGACGCACCTGCTCCCCGCCCTGAACGGGTATCCCGCGGACGCCCCTAGGTGATCGTCTTCTGTCGGCAGTCCTTCTCCTCGCCGGCCTTGTAGAGGCATACCTTCACGACGGGCGAACCGGCGCCGGCCGAGGCCGCGTCGAACGTTCCGCAGCGATCCGCGTACGCCCCGTCCTGCCCCGTCACGACCACAGGGCCGCCGGCCCTTCCCTGGACGTATGCCCGTACGCCCCAACCGTCCGCCTTGTTGTCACACACCCGGACCCTGGCGGCGGCGTCCGCGTACACCGAGACCTGGGCCGAGCCCGCCCGCGAGTCAGCGCCCGCGAGCACGGCTCCGGACTTGGTGACGGACGGGCTGTGGACGGTCACGTCGGTCACCACCGGCCGGTGGTCGGAGGCCGTCGTGGTGCGGGTGCGGGCGTCGGACACATCGATCGCGCCGGAGCCGTAGACGTAGTCGATACGCGCGTCGTCGCCGCTGCCCGGGTGGGTGACCACGGTGGCACCGGTGTTGGCCTTGACCTGCGTCCAGGTGTCGATCCACCCGGCACCGGCGATCCAGGACCGGATGCCGTCGTCCGGCCGCACGTTGAGGTCCCCGGTGAACAGCATCGGGGTGGTCATCCTGTCGGCGGGGAGCTTGCCGAGGATGTATCTGGCCTGCGCCTCGCGACGGGTGACGGCCGCCGCGCCGTCACCGGCGGAGAGGTGGGTGCTGTAGACGCGCAGAGCCGTACCGCCGACGCCGACATTGACGCCCCCCATGCTGCGGTCGACGGCACCGCTGCCGTCGTTCGGGAGTGTGTAGCTGACCTTCTCGTTGATGGGGTACTTGGAGAGGATCAGTTGCCCGGCCGACCCTCCGTAGGCGTTGGTGTCGCTCCTGGCGAAGTGCCCTTCGTACGCCGGGAACGTGTCCAGCAGGGTCTGGTACTGGTTGATACCGGGTCTGCCGTCGACCACACGGCCCTCGTCGTTGTGCACTTCCTGAAGGGTGACGATGTCCGGGTCCTCGGCGGCGATCGTGCTCACGACGCTGTCCCAGTGCGCGTCCCCGTCCGAGCTGTTGCCGCCCTGGATGTTCCAGTCGAGGACCCTCAGAGTCGTGGCGGCTGCCGCCGCGGGCACCAGTTCCTCCCCGGCCCCGGCCCCGGTCGGCGGCCGGAACTCCGCACCTGTCGTCCCGCCCGCGATCACCGCCGCTGCCGCCACCGCTGTCAGTACCGCTGCCAACTTCCGCTTGCGTCTCAAGAATCCCTCGTTCCAAGAACGGATCGGCGTGCTGTGGTCCTGGCACGTTAGGGCGCCGCGGATCACATCCACCAGCCTTGATCGGGTCATTGACGGAGAAGCACCCGCTTCCCGCACTGAACGAGCGTTGAACGCTCCCCACACCACACAAAGCAACAACATTCCGCGATCTCAACTACACAGAGTCACGGATGGGCAGAACGCATCCATGCCGACACCCACGACAGCGGACACCGCAGCGATCGACCGCCTCGCCCGCACACAGATGCGGCTGGCGACCTCCGGACAACTGCGCGCCACCGGCCTGGCCACCAGCACGGCCGCCCGCCGCTGCGCACCGGGCGGCCGCTGGCAGCGGCTGCTGCCGGGGGTCGTCCTGATACAGACGGGCAAGCCGAACGTCTGGCAACAGCTGCTGGCGGCCGTCCTGTTCGCGGCCCGGGGCGCCTCCGTGATGTCGGGCAGCACGGCCGTCCTGACGGGCGAGGCGGTCCTGGCCATCTACGGCGTACGCGGCGCCCGCACCGACCGTGCCGATGTCCTGGTCGGCGCGGGCCGCCAGCTCCGCGACCGCTCGTACGCCCATTTCCACCCCACCCGCCGCTGGCCGCCGACCCTCCGCGGCGAGGGCATCCCCTGCGTGCGCGCGGTCCGAGCGGCCTCCGACTTCGCGGCACACGAGCCCTCACCCGACCGCGTCCGCGCGCTCCTGGTGAGCACGGTCCAGAAGGGCCGCTGCCACCCGGACGACCTCCGCGCCGAACTCCACGCGTCCCGCGCCCTGCGCAACCCGGCGGTCCGCGCGGTGCTGGACGACCTCCGCGTCGGCATCCGCTCCATCGCCGAGGGCGAAACCCGCGACACCCTCCTCAACGCCGGCATCCCCGACCCCCTCTGGAACCCCACCCTCCTCACCCCGACGGGCACCTTCCTGGCCCGCCCGGACGCCTACTGGCCCTACGAGGGAGTCGCGTTGGAGGTCGACTCGGCGGAATACCACCTGGGCATCACGGAGTACCGCGCCACCCTCCGCCGCCGCCTGCTCCTGGAATCCCACGGCGTCTCGGTCCTGAGCGTGACCCCGTCCCTGGTCCGCGACCACCCCCAAGAACTGATCACAGCGGTCCTCACCAAACTCCACCTCGCCCCAACCCGCCCCACCCGGCCCCGGGTCATCCTCCGGCCCTGACGCACATCATTCGTCCAGGCCAGAGTTGTCGAGATATACCCCCTAAGGGGCGACGTCCCGCCGGCGCGTGTGCTGTGTCGCGGATCGGGTGAGGAAGGCGGCGTCTTCGTAGTTCTGGTCGTCGTGCAGTGATCCAACGATGCTCAGAACCATCTCCGGTTCCCGGAGGCCCGCATTGGTAAGCACGGCGTGAGCGGCATCGACCAGCCCGGCCTCGCGGCACGCTGACACGGCATTCCGGACATCCTTCGCGTCCACCGCGCGTGCCGCGTTGGAAAGGATGGTCATGGCAGCCGACTTCCGTCCTGCCAGGAGGTGTCGCCTCAGCTCCTCAATCCCCGCCCAGGTGGACTCCGCAGCTTTGGTGTGTTGCCGGTCCCCCTCCACGCGGGGGACCGGCAACACATCTTCCGGTCCGGCTGCCGCGATAGCCGCACTGCCCGCCGGTGCGGCGACGGACTGACCGCGGAGGTGACGCTTCTGACAGCGGTTCCGGATGCGCAACGGGGCCGGCCTTGGCGCCGGGCTTTCCACGGCCTCTCCACGCGCGCGTGCGCGGTCCTTGGCACGGCGCAGACGCCGTGCCAGATCGGCTTTGGCGTGCAGGTCGGCCAGTTCGGCGCGGGTGCGTGGTATCGGTCTGCGCCTGACGGACATGCTGTCCGGCATGAGGTTCCAGAGGCTGGAGAGGGTCGGCTCGCTCGGAAACCGCGCCGCGCTGAGGTACTCGGAGAGCGTGGTTTCGGCGATGCCGCACTTCCCGGCGATGGCCTTCTGACTCCCGAGATCTTCGCGGATGCGGGCGCACATGGCGCGTATCGCATCGGCCAGTCTGCACTCCTCACGCGTGGCATCCCGGCGGATCCTGCTGCTTACCTGCCCTCTGCGCGGCATCGGCCCCCTCCTCTGGATCCGCCCAGCGCGGTTCCCTTGGGGATCCATGGTGATGGAGTCGGGGGACGGAGCGTAGCCGAACGTGTTCACTCCTTTCAGAGAAGATCCAAAGGGCCTGGCTTTCTGACTCTTCGACAAGGCAGCCTTCAGGGGCGGCGCAGAGCACCGATTCGCACGGTGTCTGGTCGCTCCTGCTGCCCATCGAAAGGCTTAGGCGATGTCACTGCCGTCCTGGACGGACGAGAGTTACGGCTCCATGAAGCGGGGAGCGCTCTGGCTCGTCGCTGTAGTTGGCGAGGGGAATGTCTTCACCAAGACGCAGTTGAAGGAGGCGTTTCCCGGAACTGCCCAGATCGACCGGCGTGTTCGTGACCTCCGCGACTTCGGGTGGCGCATCGACACCAATCGAGAAGATCTCAGTCTCGACGCCAACGAGCAGCGGTTCGTGACACAGGGAGAGCCCGTCTGGGAGCCGGGCAAGGGACGGGCCAAGACGAGCACGCCCATTACGGCCACGCAGCGGCGCGAGATCATGGCCAGGGACGGCCACCTCTGCCGGTCGTGCGGCATTCCGGCCGGCCAGATGTACGCGGGGACGTACGAGGCCGCCCAGCTCGACATCGCCCGCCGCCAGGTCCTCAAGAGCGACGGCCGCAAGGTGACCCAGCTTGTAACGGAATGCAGCCGGTGCCGTGTTGGCGGACGCGACCTCACGACCGACACCCCCAGCCTTCTCACGAAGGTCCAGAATCTGGGCGACTTCGAGCGCTCAATCCTCTCAGGCTGGATGATGCACGGCGAGCGGGAGTTCAGTGCCCTGGAGACCATCTGGGCCGAGTACCAGTCTCTTTCGGCGGAGTCCCGTATGGAGGTCGAGGACCTCCTCAGTGAGGACAACGACGGCTGACACCACCACCCAGGGCCGGCCCGGCTGAGGCCCGCCGCCGTCCGCGATCGGCTCTGATTTGTTTCGATGGAGGAGACACCATGACCAAGGATTTCGGCACACCGCCTCTGGCGGCCGCGAACCGAACGAGAGTCGAAGAGAGGCTCAAGGAGATCAAGGCCACCGGGGGTGTCCCGGAGACCCTCCGGATCGAATGGCGGGGCCAGCCGCTTCAGATCGAGGTCATCGATATGCCGGTGGATTCTCTCTACTACAACCCTGGTACGCACCGCATCCGTGCCCAGCGCAGCCATGATCCCCTGCGTGACCGTGCCCTGGATGAGGACGCGTGGAGCGACGAGAGCCAGGAGTACCTGCACCACCTGCTCCAGGCACTTCCTTCGGACCCGTCCAAGCGAGACCCTGATTTCGACGCCCTCCTGGAGAGCCTCAGGGATTTCAAGCAGAATGATCCCGGGCTCATCACCCACGACGGGATTCTTGTCAACGGGAATACGCGACGTGCGGCTCTGAAGGAGATCGGCAACCCCAGTATCCGGGTGGGTGTTCTGCCGCCGTCATGCACGTGGGCTGACATCAACGCGGTGGAGCTCTCGCTCCAGTTGCGCAGAGACCACCGTCGCGACTACTCATACATCAACCGGCTGCTCGCCATCGACGAGCAGATGAGCCTGGGGCGTTCCGTCGCCGATATCGCCCGTGAGTTCCGCACCACCAGCCCACGTTGCGAGCAGGACATGTGGGTTCTGGCCACGCTCAACGATCTCGTAGACAGGAGCAGGGAGGGGGACACACAGCTGCGGCTTCTCGACTTTGAAGACCATCAGGAGAAGCTCAAAGAGCTGCACCGGAGGTATGTGAAGGACTCCGCGGTCAGCAAGGAACGCGCTGACGTCATGAAGGAAAGCCGTCTGGCCGCCATCGTCCTCGGGTTCTCCAAGACCGATGTCCGTCTTATCGAGCCGGAGTTCAAAGCACGGTATCTGGACCAGCGGCTGCCGGAGGACTTGAAAGGGCAGGCAGCCGCGAATGTGCCGGCCCCCGTCTCCATCCCTGGTCTGAACCGGACAGTGCGGGCCGCGGACGCCCAGGTCGCCGAGGCCAGGGCACTCACCGATTCGATCCTCAAGGTCAAAGCCGTCGAGGCGGCAGGGGGCGAGCTGTCTCCAGAGAGAATCGCGGCAGCGGCACGGACGCTGAGGGCAGCGAAGGACGCTGTTGAAGGCGCTCTGGAGCCGGCGGGCAAAGACGCGCGCGTCCGGAAGCGCAAGCAGGCAGCCCCGGACCGGCTGAACGACGCGTCTGAGGACCTTGAACAGTGCATCACCGATCTCGTCCTGTCCCGGGCTGCCAGCAGCCTGGACGACGAGTCCTTCGACGAAGCGGTACTGAGGCTGAGGGACTCCCTTGCCAAGCTGGCGAAGGAATCCGCGCGGACGATCAAGGCACCGGGTGACGGGGTGTCCTGGCTGCTTGAGGTCTTTCCCCGGGAGGAGTCATGACGCAGTCCGACGGGCCCTCGCTGCGGATTGAGTTTGATGTGACCCGGACGAGGGCGGTCCTGCGAGCCGCGGAAGGGCGGCAGGCGGATCTGGCGCGCCTCGCCGTCCGCTTTCCGGCCGGCGGCAGGCGTTCGCCTCTTGTCGCGGAGATCGACCTCGATGACTTTCTCGTTGGCGTCGGGGAACTCGGTACGTGGCCGGCGGACGCCCCGGTCGAGTGGGCGGACGATCTCGCTCAGCTCGTCGGTGGTGTCCTCGACGACGCCGACGCGGCGGAGCGGCAGCTTCGCGGAGACTCCAGCGAATCGCGGGACATCCAGGCCGCTGACGTCATCGCCATGCTGGGCAACGCGTGGACCGCAGACCTGACGGAATTCCAGAAGAGGGACATCGCGAGACTCCTGTCCCTCCGCCACGGAGCCAACTTCAGTGTCCCGGGAGCCGGAAAGACCCGTGTCGGCCTGGCGGTGTTCACGGCGATGCGGGAGATGGGCACGGCACGGAGGCTTCTCGTCGTCAGCCCCAAGTCCGCCTACGAGGCATGGGAGTCCGAGAGCCAGACGTGTCTCAAGGAGCCGTTGCGGTTCGAGGTGATGGCGAAGAGCCCGGATCCCGGGGCTGAGGTGCTTGTCGTGAACTACGAGCGTCTTGACCGCTCGCTGTCGGCGCTCGCAACCTGGCTCCAAGCGGGGCCCTCCATGGTGATCCTTGATGAGGCTCACCGGATGAAGCTGGGCGCGCGGGGCATCTACGGTGCCGCGTGCATGGCTCTTGGACCGCTCAGCAGCCGCCGGCTGATCCTGACGGGCACCCCCGCGCCCAACGGCGCGCGGGACTTGGAGAACCTGCTGTCGTTCGTCTGGCCCGGTCATGGCCGGCGAGTGGTCACCGGCGCTGTCGCGGGCGGAGACCTTGCTTACGCCAGCGCCGTACTGCGGCCGTTGTTCACTCGCACGACCAAGGCCGAGCTAGGACTGCCGCCATTCGAGCCGCGGATCCGCTATGTGGACCTGCCTGAACTGCACCGGGAGATCTACGACGCGCTCGTGGGCCGGTACTCGGCCCGGGCTGAAGCCGCGCGCGACGACTTCGATGCCTTGGGCAGGGCCATGCTGCGCCTCCTGATGGCGGCAACCAGCCCGGCCCTGCTCGCGGAGGGCAGCAGCAGATATGAGCCCCTGACCTACCAAGTACCGCCGATGGAAGTGCCGCAGGGCGATTCGCTCTACGCGCTGATGAAGCATTTGCCGAGCTATGAGCTCTCTCCGAAGTACCAGGAAGCTCTGAGCATCGTCGCGGAGAACGCGGCCCAGGGGCGCAAGACACTGGTGTGGACGACGTTCGTCCGCAGCCTGACCACGATGGAGCGGATGTTCGCGGGCTATCGGCCGGCGGTCATCCATGGCGGTACGCCCGACAGAGCGGAAGAACTGCGCAGGTTCCGCGATGACCCGGACTGCGCGGTTCTGCTGTCCAATCCCGCGACCCTGGGCGAGGGCATCAGCCTCCACCAGGTCTGCCATGATGCGGTCTACATCGACCGGGACTTCATGGCGGGGCGCTTCCTGCAGAGCCTTGACCGTATCCACCGGCTTGGTCTGGCGCCAGGAACGGAAACCAACGTGACCGTCCTCGCGGCGCGGGGGACAGTGGACGAGGTTGTGGCCCTCCGGCTGGAAGAGAAGCTGGAGTTCATGGGGCGCATCCTCGACGATCCGTCGGTACAGCAGCTTGGCGACCTGCAGGAAGAGGCGGCGATGGCCGGGGGCATGGATATGGCTGATGTCAGGGCGCTGCTGAAGCACCTGGACCACCCTGGACGATAGCGATCCCGGCGACGCGTGGCTGAGGCACAAGTGTGAGGTGTACGAGAGGCCAGGCATCCAGGGCGCTGTCCGTGGCAGATGCGACACTTGCGTGTCTGCATCAGCCACACCAGGAGAAGTCGATGAGTGCCAGTACCAGCGATGAACCGCTGACATCGATCGAGATCTGCGCGGGGGCCGGCGGGCAGGCCATCGGCCTGCACCAGGCCGGGTTCAAGCACTTGGCGCTTGTCGAGATCGACACGCACGCCGCTCTCACGCTCAGTCAGAATATCGAGAACCTGAAGAGCTGGAAGTGGGAGCACGAGTACTGCGACATCGTTCAGGGTGATGTGAATGGCTTCAAGCCCCTGCCGGACAGAAAGAACCCCGAGGCGGGCCTGAAAAAGCCTGTCAAATTTCTAGGCGGCCCCTTGAAGAAGGGGGAGCTCGATCTTCTTGCTGGCGGGGTTCCGTGCCCGCCTTTCTCGCATGCGGGAAAGCAACTGGGTAAAGATGATGAGCGAGATCTTTTTCCGACGATGCTTGACCTCGTTGGGGAGCTGAAGCCCCGAGCGGTAATGATTGAGAACGTACGGGGAATCATGGATGCGAAGTTTGAAAAGTATCGTGCGTATATTGAGGCAAGACTTCAAGGCGGACGGGCCGAAAGGCCGGAAGATGGTGTAGAAGAGCATTTCAAAGGGCTCGGGTACAAGGTCTGCAAGTGGGATGTTCTTGAGGCCAGTGACTTCGGAGTTCCTCAATTGAGGCCGAGGGCAGTTCTTGTTGCTATCCGAAAAGACATCCTGGGGGCCTTGCAATTCAATTGGCCCACCCCGAAGCCTTCTCTGCGGAAGAATGTCTTCCAAGCGCTCAAGCCGTCGATGGAGGCCAGATATGAAGTGTATCTGGAAATGGGCGGAGAGCTGGCGGAAGTCGCTCAAAAGCGCCTGAAGGTGTGGCTCGATAAGGAAGGGGAGGTGCCTATCGGAAAGAACGGAGATATCGCGCCCACCCTGGTTGGCGGTTCCAAGAAGCACGGTGGAGCCGACCTCGGGCCGAGTCGCGCGAAGACTGCCTGGGGGCTGCTGGGTATTTCCGGTATGGGTGTGGCGAATAGCATCGATGACTGCAAAGAGAAAAAGAGTCATGGGCGGGATCTATTTGGTGACAATGGGCCGATGCTGACAGTTGACCAAGCTGCCATCATTCAAGGCTTTCCTGAGGAATGGAAATTCTCAGGAAAGAAGACCGCCCAGTACCGGCAAGTAGGAAACGCGTTCCCCCCACCTGTGGCGGAGGCCGTAGGAAAAGCGATCGCCGAAGTTCTCTTGGCTGCCCGCAAGCGTGACGCCGAGAAGGAGAACGAGTCAGCTGGTCTGCTGTCAGGAGAGATCCTGCCGACGCCGTTGGACCGACTCCACGATCGACAGGGCGCAGTCGTCTGAAGCCTGGTGCTCCCAGAACCGGAGCACCAGCCAGCCCGCCTCCTCAAGGCGCTGATTGGTGTCCCGGTCGCGGGCCATGTTGCGTGCCACCTTGTCTGACCAGTAGCCGGAGTTGGTTTTTGGCGGCACGTAATGTTCAGGGCAACCGTGCCAGTAGCAGCCGTCGATGAAGACGGCCACTTTCGCGGGCCGGAAGACCATGTCCGCAGTCCGGCGGAGGGCCGGCAGGGGTTTGGCGGCGACGCGATAGCGGAGTCCACTGGCGTGGACGAGCCTGCGGATCAGGCGTTCGGGCTGCGTATCGCGACTCCGGATGGCCTGCATGTTGCGCCGTCGTGCGGCGGAAGACGCCCACGATCCCTCTGGTGGAGTCCAGGCCTCGGGCTCGGACACAGACCTCTTGCTCCTTTGCGCGCGGATATCGTTTCAACGGGCGGCTCACTCTGGGGCAGCTGGGTCCTGTGGGTCATCCCGCACAGCGATCCACTCACCGTCCCCGAGAGTGATATTGCGTGCCGCCGCTTTGTCACGGGAGTCGACCCAGTCGCCGCACAGCAGGGTCAGCCCTTCTTTCGCCGCGGCGTCTCTTGCCTGCCGGGCCCTGCGCATGGGGTCGTCTTTACCCGCTCCGACTGTGAGGATGACGTTCCGTGGAATGATCACGCCTTCCAGAAAGCGGAACATCATCAGGAGACGTTTTACCTGACCAGGTTTTTCGGCCAGGACCAGGGACGCCTGCTCTGTGGTCAGATAGCGGAGCGGATTCACTGGCAAGGACTGCCAGTCGTACAGCGGGACGCTCCATCTCTCACGCGCTTCGACCGCCAGTCCCCGCTTGCCGTCGTTGTTCCCCTTGCCCCGGTATAGCCAGGAGCGGTGAGTACGGACAAGCCAGGAGCGGTGCCGGTTGTTCTTGAGCTGTATCTGCGTGCAGATGCACAACTGGCAGTGCGCTTCCGCGGGGATAGCCCAGTTGCTTCCAACAGTGGCTTTGATATCGACAGGCGCTCCCGCGATCAGGGTATCGAGTGGGCGGGCCTTGGGCAGACTGAAAATCCGCAGGACCTCGTACTCCAGCTTGGCCCCGACGGAAGCACGTTCTCCGGGGTGCACATCGGGTGACTGCAGGTCGAATCTGCTGGTTCTGCCGCCATCGAGCACGTAGTCGATAGCGTTCCGGATAGCCTCGGTATACAGCGGGCCTGTCGGACGGTCGCCGAACCAGGCGAGTACTGACTGGAGTTCGGCATCATCCTCAGGCCGGAGGAGAAAGTGCTCCGGCACGGACTCTGTGTTCGTGCAGAGCTCTCCGGGTTCCTGCAGAACCAGCCGACCCATGCGAAAGATCTCTCACTCTCTGGTGTGGACCCAGGCCGCCCACTGCTGCCTTGTCAACGGACTTCGATGATCGCCTCGTCGTGCTGAGACTTGTCGATCGTACGGAATCGAACGAAGGGTACCGGCTTCCCCGTCTGGCCGGCGGCAGGGATGAAGGCAGCCGCCATGACGACCCTGGCTGGATCGATGCTGCAGTCGGCCACCGCCTGGTCCGGCATGTCCTCTGCCTGGACGACCGGGTAAAGGAGGATGGCCCCCCGCCGCGGCTGGTGGAGATTGGTGGCGTCGGGGTCATCTGTACTCAGCGGACGGAGTCCAGCGATCCGCTCCGCGGACTGTCGGTGATCCACGCCGGAGATGCGATTGAAGACGCCGCGGGCGTCGCGCTTGCGCTGTACGGGAGTCAGCGGCTGAGTGCCGAGAATCCGCACTTTCGTACGCGAGGTGCCGGAGGTCTGGGGGACGATCAGCGCCCAGTCGTCGGTAGCACACCCGGCGTCGCTGGAGTCTTTGAGATACGCGAGGTGCGGGGCGAAGAGGTCGTGACGGGCCCAGGTGAGTGTCGTCATGATGTCGAGCAGCTGCTCATGGCCGAGGATCGCGGTCTTGGCCCGGTAGCGCGTATAGCTTCCACGATCGGCCTCGGAGTGCGTGACCAGGACGGCGAAATCCTCACTCAGCGCTTCCAGGGCAGGCCGCCACACTTCGGTGTTATGCCGCAGGTCGGCTGGGCTCCTAGGGTACGCCGTCGGTTCCACCCACTGGCCGGGCGACCGCACTTCCACGAGTTCGGCGTTGAACATCTTCGTGCGGCTGGTTGGCTTGAGACCTGGCAAGTGCTGTGAAACCAGCGGGGGAATCTGAGCTGGTCGCACTTGCCGGTCTCCGTCGACGAGCCCGGCGTACATCGACAGCTGTGCGCGGAAGTTCTCTTCATCCCTGCAGACCGCTTCGAAGGCTTCGTACAGATCCAGCGTCTGCGTCTTCGTCAGCTGTTCTTCACGGCCGATGTACAGACGGACCAAGTCCCGGTAGCCAGGGCGAAAGCCGAACCAACGGCCCATCTGCATAAGGGTGTCGGCTTGTCGCGTGGTCCGGCGGTAGTACGTGATCGTCAGACCCTCGACGGTGAACCCGCGGGAGAGCTTGGTACCGCCTACCAGGATCTTCCAGATGTGTGGCGTCCTGTCGAAGTCCAGACCAATACCTGAGAAGTAGCTGTCGGTATCGCCATTGACAACGATGACCGGACTGCCGCCGCGATTGATCAATTGGCGTGCCCGGTAGACGTATTGCTTGAGCTCGGCGTACGAGCGAGGGGACGGCAGCGTGTCAGAGGTGAAATGATCGAAGTCAGAGGCCAGCAGAGCGGCGAGGCGGGCATGCCCGTCAACTCCGGTGTATGCGGCGCCATGCCACATTGCGGTGATGCGCTCGGCGAGTTCTGCGTGATCGTCAATTTTCACTGACTGATGGACAAGCATGGTGTGATGGCGGAAGGGTTTGTCATCAACACCGCGGTCCGCACGGTACAGCTTCAGGGCCCCAGTGAGGACGTAGGCGTCCATGGCTTCTTGGAGGCGGTCGCCGGTCTCGTTTCGGATGTCCCGGATGTGGGTTTCTTTGGCAGTGCCGAAATAATCCAGGTCATGGAAATCCTGCACTCCCATGTACCCCGCCGGGCGCGGCAACGAGATGAGGAAATCAGTGGGAAAGATGTCCTCGGCGTCGCTCGGATCGATGAAGACATTGGCGAACGGAGTAGCCGTGTAGCCGACGTACTGGGCGCGGGGAAGGAGCTTCAGGAGCTGAGAGATCAGGCCGTTGATCGCTGTGCGCGTAGTACGTCCTGACTCCCACTTCTTCGGGTTGGACGTGTTGACAGACGCCTGGTCGGACTCGTCATCGATGATGAGAACAGGCAGTTCACCCAGCAACCCATGGATCTGTTTGAGGTCTTTGACGAGTTTGGTGAGTACTGACTTGTTCTTCTTGACAACCATGACGCGGGCGGCTGCCCGGTGCAGGTTGCTGGGATCGTACAGCGGTTTCTTCGTGACCTTTTCAATCTCCAGCGTACGGATTCCTTGGAGAAGGCTGTTGTAATCGTTGTCGCGAGTAGTGAGCCTCTCGATGTCGAAAGCGCCCAGGTCTGATGGACGACGACCGTGGGAGACGAAATCTGGCCAGCCCTCGTCGTCGCCGACGTAGTCGATCCCTACCAAACTGTCCAGATCGGCCGGATCGGCCCCGCGCAGGATGTTCTCCTGGCCGATGAGTTCCATGTCCAGTCGCCGCTGGGTCTGTGCGCGCAGCAGGTTGAGTGTTCCGCCGAGGATGATCACGAGACGGTAGCCGGCGTCGATAGCTTTGGCGGTGACGCCGGTGAAGTTCGCCGTCTTCCCGGACTGCACGTAGCCGACAACCAGGCCCTTGGCCTGCCGCTGCGCTTCCTGCTCGGGATCGGTCAGGCGCTCCACAACAGCGTGGCTTGCTTCGTCGAGTCCGGCGACCGCCGCGTCGCTCCATCCTTTGGCACGCAACAGACGCTCATAGGCGGGCCAGTAGAAGGCCCGCGACCGAGCACGTTCCCGCGTATACCAGCGCGTGGAGTTGGCGGTGATGACTGCGGGGCGCGGCTCTTTGGAGATTTCGACCGTCTCACTCAACGCTGCTCGCAGTTGCTCCCCGAAGCCGAGCAGACGGTACACATCGTTACGTCGCTCGTCGGTGCGGGCAGTGGCAAGAGACCAGTTGGGCTCCTCTTCGAAATCCCACTGGGTGAGTTTGCGGCTCCAGAGGGCTAGGAGAACGCTGTCGCCTGCCGTCAGGTGTTTCCGGAAGGTGTCCTCGCCGAGGTCGGCCTCGGGGAAATCGTCATCGGCGGCCAGAGCTGCCCACTTGGCGAACGGCTTAGGGCCGCGGAGCATTCCGCCGAGGGCCGCGGTATGGATCTCCGCGAGTATGTCAGTCACGGCTGGTGGCCTTTCAGCTAGCGGTGCGGTCCCGGTGAGCGTGTACGGCGGCGAGCAGGATGCTGTTCCAGTAATCGACCTGGTCGCTCCGCTTCTTCTCCCAGCGGGCGAAGCTGAAAAGCTCTTCGAGCATCAGGTAGAGAAGAGTCTTTGTGATAGGGGCATCATTTGAGCCGCCGCGCTGGCCGGAGTTAAATGCATCGCGGTACTGCTTGTTGAGCTGAATTACTCTGTTGTCACGGTCGAGTTCGAAGAAGCGCTGAGCAGGGAGCGCGACCCAGCTGACTGTGATGGGGTCTTCGCCGGGCTTCGCCGGAAGCTCCTCCAGGATGACTCGTCTGATCCTCGGGTCGATGCCTTTGCCTGGCGGGATCACGGATTTCCGTGTTATCTCAGTGCGGGAGGATCCCTCTCGATAGGCCGCTTCAGCGTCTTCGAGGAAGGAGCGGAAGCTCCGCCCTTGATGGTCTTGGGCCTTTTCGATGCCACGAGCGAAAGCCGGGGTTGCTGTGACTCCCACTTTCTTTACGTCCAGACTGAAGACGCTGTTGGACTGCGACGGCAGGTCAAGGGCAATCCGGGCGAGATTGAGATGGGTATCTGTACTACCCCGCTGGCCGTTCCATCCGCCTGCCTGTACAAGGCGGTCGTTGCGGTAGAAGTAGAAGCCCTGCCGTTCGGCGAGAGGGCCGATCATTTTGTATTCGGCACGCGGCGACCTGGCCGGCCAGATGTGAGCGGTCATCTTGATGTCGCCGATCCCCTCGACGGGTGCGGTGAAGGCGCGAGGGTAGCCAGGCTTTCCTGGTAGCCGGTAATTGAAGGGATCGAGTGCTTCGACGGCGCTGTGATCCAGTTCATCGCGAGTGTGGACATCCTCAACAACGATGTCGATGTTGAGCCCGCCTCGGTCCAGGAACCGGTGCAGGTAGAGACCTAGATGGGTCTCCAGTTTCTGGATCGCTTCAGAGAGGAAGCGGTCTGTCTGGCTTGTTTCAACCGTCTCGAACGCGCGCACCCGGTCCCAGCGCACGACAGTTCCCTGCCACTCAACGATGCCGTCATAGCGGTCGATCAGGGACTGCGCGTATTCAGGGGCAACTGTGTCGCAGCGATAGCCGTCCGCCAGGGACGCCGCGGTCAGCTGGCGTCCGGCAGAGCGGCTCGTCTTGGTTTTACTCACAACGGTGAGGGCGTCCGCGTGGGAGAGGGAGGCCGCCTTCAGGCCAGTGCCGTACATCCCGAGGGCGCCTGCTCCGTAGTCGCGCCGACGCCCTACGGTCATGGCGGCGTCCAGCTCCGCGTCGTTCATTCCTCGGCCGTCATCGACGATGAGCAGGCTGAGCAGCCGGTCGTCATCGCGCAGGAAGTGCACGACGACCTTGCTCGCCCCCGCATCCAGGGAGTTGTCGATGAGGTCGGCGACGGCCACCTCGAAGCCGTACCCCTGATTGGTCAGAGCTTCGGCGTAACCAGAGTCCGGAGGGAGCCGCTTGCTGCCGCTCGTCGGAACATCGAACTGCCAGTCAGCAGTGGGCTGGTAGGGCATACAAGCTCCCTTGCACACAGAGTGCTTGGGCCTGTGTGGGGGGAGGGGGCGGCCCGAATCGGCGAACGGAATGTGACCGTACTGCAAAGGAAGGACATAGGGGAATCCGTTCCTGAAAAGTAGTCAGATGTACGTGCCCGGAGGGCTGTTGGACCGACGGTGCACCTTCATCTGACTTCGCCGTCCAGACGTGTTCCGAGAGCGGAATCAGAATCCCGAAACACGTCCAGTCGGGCCGGAAGGCTTGCGAGCGGGCTAACCCGCCCCGTGGCACTCCCCGTACGTCCTCCCCGAGCCGCACCAGCATGCCGCGTTGCGGGCCGGGGGCCAGGCGGTGGCGCGGCCGCGGGCTGCCAGGGTGGTGGCGTACTGGGGGAGCAGGTTGGGGTCCGAGGGGGAAGCGGCCTCTGAGGCGGCGAAGGCCTCGTAGGAGGGGACCGTGCCCGTCACGATGCCCAGGTTCGGGGTGCCCGTGGCCGCGAGTTCGCGTAGGGAGGACTCCAGTTGGGCGAGGTGGGTCTCGCGGGAGGGGTACTCGGTGCGGAGCTCGGGGTACGCCGTGAGCAGTTCCGTCAGTTCCCCGGCCGGCCAGTGCAGGACCGCGACCGGGAACGGGCGGGAGAGGGCCGAGCGGTACGAGCCCAGTTCGGCGCGCAGGCGGGCGATCTCGGCCTGGAGTTCGGCCGGGTTGTCGGAGCCGAGGGCCCACAGGCGTTTGGGGTCGTGGAGTTCGTCGAGGGGGACGGACGTCTTGTTCACCTGGTCGCCCAGGGCGTCCCAGTCGTCGTGCTCCAGGCCCAGCAGCCGGCGCAGGCGGTGGCGGCCGAGGAGGAGGGAGCCCGCGGAGTACGGGACTTCCTCGCCCGGGGTCAGGAGCAGGTTGAGGGCCGTGGTGTAGGAGTCGTGGGCCGCTTCGAGTTCGTCGTGGGCCTCCAGCGTCTCCGCCACGATCTCCCACGGCGCCGGTTCCAGCGGTTCGGCGATGCGCAGGCCCTCGATGATCGCGCGGGCCTCCGCCTCGTGGCCGTACTCCCACAGGTTCGCGGCCTTCAGCGCTTTCACCAGGTGGGGATGGTCCGGGGCGCCGGTGAGGAGGTCGTCGTAGAGGCCGGTGGCGCGGTCGCGGGCGCCGGCCAGTTCCAGGTGGGCGGCGGCCTGGAGGAGCAGCGGCTCGCGGTCCTCGGGGTACTGGGCCGCTGTGCGCAGCAGGCGCTCGGCTTCAGTGGTGTGGTCGGCAGGGATGTCGGGGCGCATGGTCCACACCGTACTGCTGTACGCCGGTCGAGGCGGAGGGCCTTCGGGGAGAGGGCGTAGAGGGTTCGGAGGGAGGGCGAGAGGGGAGGGGGAGGGGGCTCTTTGCGTACGAGCAGCGGTGGGCCGCGCTCGTACGTACGCGGGCCTACGAGGGAGGGTCGCGCTCGTCACCGCGCGGGCTGCCGCCGCTCCCGTAGCGCCAGCACCAGCGCCGCCCCCAGCACCGTCACCCCCGCCGACACCAGGATCGCCAGGTCCGTGCCGTGCTCCGGGGTGGCCGCCGAGGTCGCCACCGCGATCATCAGGGCGACTCCCGCCGCCGAGCCGAGGTAGCGGGCCGTGTTGTTCGCGCCCGAGCCCATCGCCGCGCGTTCCTGGGGGACGGACTCGACCGACAGACGGGGCAGCGCGGCGTTCAGCAGGCCGCTGCCGATGCCCGCGACGAGGAGACCCGGCACCAGCCGGCCCCACGATCCCGCGCCCACCGCGCCCAGCATCGACAGGGCGCCGGCCGCGTGCAGGGCGAAGCCCAGGGCCAGTTGGTGGCGGGCCGCCACGCGGCCCGCGAGGCGGCGGGTCTGGAGCGCGACCAGGAAGGCCGTGCCCGACCAGAGGACGAAGAGTCCCGCCGCGCCCATCGGGGAGATGCCGAGCGTCCGCATGAGCAGCGCCGGCAGGTAGCTGAACAGCCCGATCACCGCCAGCCCCGTGAACAGCGCGCCCGACGTGGCCGCCTGGAAGGGCCGTCGGCCCAGCAGCCGCAGGTCGATCAGGGGAGCGCCGCCGCGCCGCTCCACGGCGGCGAAGACGCCGGTCAGTACGGCGGCGGCCACCAGCAGCAGGACGACGGGCGTACACAGCCACCCGTCGCGGCCCAGCGTCAGCGCGCTCAGCAGCGCGGTCATGGCCGCGCCGAGCACGACCGCGCCCGCCAGGTCGGGCCGGCCGCGGAGCACGGGATTCGGCGAGCGTGCGGAAGGCGAGGACCGCGATGACGAGGGAGGCCGTGGCGAGTACGGCGTACGGCTGCTGCCAGCCGTACGTACCCAGCGCCCCGGCGAGCAGCGGCCCGGCAGCGATTCCCGCGCTGACGAACGCTCCCCAGACGCCGGTGGCCCTGATCCGCCCCGGCCCGGCCGGGAAGGCGTGCACGAGGAGTCCGAGGCTGCTGGCGATGATCGCGGCGCTGGAGGCGCCCTGCGCGATACGGGCGAGGGTGAAGGTGAGGGTGGAGCCGGCCAGTGCGCCGAGTCCGGTGGTGAGCGCGAGGCCGAGGGTGCCCGCGAGGAAGAGTCTGCGGCGGCCGTAGTCGTCGGCGAGGCTGCCCGCGACCAGCAGGAGGGCCGCGAGGCCGAGCGGGGCGCCGTTGAGGAGCCACGCCTGGGCGGATATCGCGGTGCCGAAGTCGGCGGTGAGGTCGGGGAGCGTGAGCATCGGGACGGTGTAGTTCATGAGCGCGACGGTCGTCGCCGCGCTGGTGACGGCGAGCGTGGCACCGGCGGCGGGCCCGGCACCGCGGGTGGTGGTGGAGGCGGCGGGGCTCGCGGCCACGGGCGTGGAGGACATGGCGAGATGCCGCCTTTCAAGGTTCGGTGAATGAACTCAGGAGTGGATTGACCGTAACATGGTGAGTTCGTTCACCGAACCTTGAATTGGTTAAGCTGAGGTCATGGCCCTCGGCAAGGACTACTCCGCCCAGCAGTGCTCGATCGCCCGAGCACTGGAGGTCGTCGGCGAGCGCTGGACACTGCTCGTCGTCCGCGACGCCTTCTACGGAGTGCGCCGCTACAACGACTTCCTCACCCACCTCGGCGTCCCCCGCGCCGTCCTCGCCACCCGCCTCAAGAGGCTGGAGGAGGCCGGCATCCTGGAGAAGCGGCGCTATCAGGAGTCGCCGCCGCGCGACGAGTACGTCCTGACGGAGCGCGGCATCGCCCTCTGGCCCGTCCTGCGCTCCCTCGGCCTCTGGGGCCGCGAACACATCGAAGGCGTCCTCCCGATGCGGGTGTTCACGCACGCCACCTGCGGGACCGAACTGGGCTCCTACGGCGAGTGCCCGGCCTGCGGCACGGCCGTACCGCCGCGCGACGTGCGGATGCTGCCGGGCCGCGGACTCGATCCGGAGCCCGACAATCCGGTGAGCCGGGCACTGCTCGCCCCCCGACGTCTGCTTCTGCCCATCGAAACCGATCGTGTATAACGGCTGGGAGGGTGTGAGCAGACCGAGGACGAGACAGTAGGGAGGGGCAGGGCATGAAACGACGCGCGACTCCGCCGCTGCGCTCCGCCGCCCTCCTGTTCTTCCTGCTCTTCGGCCTCGTCCAGATCCTGCTCGTCGACGCCGGCAGCCTCTCCGCCGCCGTCGCCCTCGCCGCCACCGCAGCGGCCTCCACCGCGTTCGCCGCCTCCGCCGCCATCTCGGCCCGGTGCGCCCCCGCCGTACCGCCCACCCGGGTCCGTACCGCGATCCGCGACCGCGAGCAGCGCACGGCCTTCCTGCCGCAGCGAGATCCCGACGCACGAGGCCGCACCAGGCCCCGAGCCCCCGGTCGTCGCGTTCCGACGACCGCGTAGGGCCTTCGCCAGCCGCCAGTCCCACCCCCTGAGCGATCGACTCCCACGCGGGTCGTCATGCCGAGCCGCGCCGTGCCCATCACCGGCGCCGCGCATCCCATCCGGCACGACGAGACCCTCGGAGGGCTCACCCATGTCCGTCTTCCTGTCCGGCTTCGCCTCCCTGGTCGGGCACATCGCCGACCTGCTCCACCCCCTCTTCCAAGGGGGCGCGACCGCCGCGGCGATCATCCTCTTCACCGCCTGTGTACGGCTCGCCGTCCACCCGCTCTCGCGGGCGGCGGCCCGTGGCCAGAAGGCCCGCACCAAGCTCTCGCCGCAGATCGCCGTGCTGCGCAAGAAGCACTCCAAGAACCCCGAACGCCTCCAGAAGGCGATCATGGAGCTGCACAAGAAGGAGCAGGTCTCGCCGCTCTCGGGCTGCCTGCCGAGCCTGCTCCAGCTGCCCGCGTTCTTCCTGATGTACCACCTCTTCTCCAGCCGGCGGATCGGCGGCGAGCCGAACGAACTGCTCGGCCACTCCCTCGGCGCCGCGCCCCTCGGCGACCGCTGGAAGGACGCACTCGCCGACGGCGGGATCTTCGGGGGAGCGGGCCTCGTGTACGTCGCGCTGTTCGTCGTCGTCCTGGCCGTCGCCACCTTCAACTACCGGCGTACGAAGCGGCAGATGGCCGCCATGCCGACGCCGACGGCCGGCCCGGACGGGCAGCAGATGCCCGGCATGGGCGCGATGACCAAGCTGATGCCGCTCATGTCGTTCGCGACGATCATCACGGTGGGCGTGGTGCCGCTGGCCGCCGCGCTGTACGTCGTGACAAGCACCACATGGACCGCCGTCGAACGGGCCTTCCTCTACCGCGACGCCCCGGCGGCGGGGGCGCTGGCCACCGCCGCGTAGCGGTTCCCGGTGATGGTCTCCGCGAGGCGCCCACGGTCCAGGGTGTGAACGGGGTCTTGCGGAGTGATCCGATGTCTTGGAGGATCGGCCAATCCCCCGACGGCCGCAACCCGTCGGCGGATGCCCCGCTCGACCAGGTCGATCCGCTCGACCAGAGGGAGATACAAGACCATGAAGCTGCTGCGTGTCGGTACGGCGGGTGCGGAGCGCCCGGCGCTGCTCGACCAGGACGGGACCCTGCGGGACCTGTCCGCACTGGTCAAGGACATCGACGGCGAACTGCTCGCCGACGAGGCCGCGCTGGACCGGGTACGGGCCGCCGCCGCGTCCGGCGAACTGCCCGTCGTCGACCCCGCCGGACTGCGCACCGGGCCGCCCGTCGGCCGGATCGGCAAGATCGTGTGCATCGGGCTGAACTACCACGACCACGCGCGCGAGACGGGCGCGGACATCCCGTCCGAGCCGATCATCTTCTTCAAGGCCCCGGACACCGTGGTCGGCCCGGACGACACCGTCCTCGTACCGCGCAAGAGCGTCAAGACCGACTGGGAGGTGGAGCTGGCCGTCGTCATCGGCCGCACCGCCCGCTATCTGGAGTCCCACGAGGAGGCCCTGGCGCACGTCGCGGGCTACGCCGTCTCCCACGACGTCTCCGAGCGCGAGTTCCAGATCGAGCGCGGCGGCCAGTGGGACAAGGGCAAGAACTGCGAGACGTTCAACCCGCTCGGCCCGTGGCTCGTGACGGCCGACGAGGTGCCGGACCCGCAGGCGCTGTCGCTCAAGCTGTCCGTCAACGGGGAGCGGAAGCAGAACGGGACGACGGCCGAGCAGATCTTCCCGGTGGCCGAAGTGGTGCGCTACGTCAGCCAGTTCATGACGCTCTACCCCGGTGATGTCATCAACACCGGTACGCCGGCGGGTGTGGCTCTCGGACAGCCGGAGCCGAAGCCGTACCTGCGGGCGGGGGACGTGGTCGAGCTGGAGATCGACGGACTGGGGCGGCAGCGCCAGGAACTCAAGGACGCGTAACTCGCCGTGCCGCGAGGCGGTTTGACGGGGTCGGGCCGACGAGAGAGGGCACTTCGATGGTTACGGAGCGAAGCACCGTCGACTTCTGGTTCGACCCCGCCTGCCCGCTCAGCCGCGTCACCGCCTCGTGGATCGTCGGCGTCGCCGAACAGCGACCGATCGACATCCACTGGCGCGTGATGAGCCTGTCCATCCTGAACGAGGGCAAGGACGTCGACCCCGAGGGCGACGAGGAGGGCTACCTCTGGATCCCCGCCCGCGTCTGCGCCGCGATCGTGACGGCGCACGGGCACACGGCGCTCGGCAGGTTCTACGACGCGCTGTGGACCGCCGAGGACGGCGGACGGCGCGAGTGGATGGGCGACATCGCCGAGGCCCTGAGCGTCGCGGAGCTGCCGGTGGAGCTGGCCGTGGCGGGCCTGTCCACCGACCACGACGCGGCCCTGCGCGCCTCGCACGCCGAAGCGATGAGCCTGGTCGTGGGGGAGGTGGGTACGCCGATCCTGGCCGTCACCCACCCCTCCGGGACCAGGCACGCCTTCTTCGGCCCGGTCGTCACCGAGACACCGGCGCCCGACGACGCGCTGCGACTGTGGGACGGGACGCTCCTCGTCGCGAGCGTCCCGGGCTTCCGCGAGATCAAAACCTGACGAGCACGGGCACGGGCACGCGTATGAGCGCGAGCGCGAGCCCGCGCCCGCGCCCGAGTCGGCATCACCCGGGCAACCGGGCAACCGGGCAACCCGGGCACCCGGGCAACCCGGGCGGGACTTCTCGCGCACGGCCCAGCTGGACTGCTGGGCTACATCCGCTCCAGCGTCCGCTCCAGGGCCTCCACCACCAGCGCGTGGTCCTCCTCCTGCGGCAGACCCGAGACCGTCACCGTGCCGACAACTCCCGCTCCCCGCACCGTGATCGGGAACGAGCCGCCGTGGGCCGCGTACCGGTCCGGGTCCAGCCGCGAGGAGTCCTCGAACGTGCTGCCCTTGGCGCGGAAGCGCGTACCGACCAGGAACGAACTCGCGCCGTACCGCTCGACCACCCGCCGCTTGCGGTCGATCCAGGCGCCGTTGTCCACCGACGAGCCCGGCAGCGCGCAGTGGAACAACTGCTGGCCGCCCCGCCGAATGTCGATCGCGACCGGCGCCTCGCGCTCGCGCGACAGCTCGACCAGCAGGCTCCCGAGCGCCCACGCGTCGTCGTAGGTGAAGTGCGGCAGGACCAACCGGGCCTCCTGCGCCTCCAGTTCGGCCACCGTCGGCAGGGACCGGCCCTGGGCCGCCGTCATGACGAGGCTCCGACCGTGACCGTGACGCCTTCGCGCGCGGAGCGGCGGGCCGCCTCCAGGACGTCCAGCGCGGCGGCGGCCTCGTGCGCCGTCACCGGCGGCGCCGTACCGTCGCGCAGTGCCCGTGCCACGCCCGCGTAGAACGCCGGGTAATCACCGGGCGTGCTCTCCACCGGGTGGCCGCCACCCGTCGCCGGAGACTCGCCGGCCCCGAGCCGGCCCCACAGGGACTCGGGCTCCGTACCCCAATTTCCGGCCGTTTCCTTGGTGTTGGGCCGCTTGCCGTCCCGCAGGTCGGCCTCCTGGGGATCCAGGCCGTACTTCACATAGCCCGCCTTCGAGCCCAGCACCCGGAAGCGCGGGCCGAGTTGGGCCGTGGTGGCGCTGACGTACAGATGCGAGCGGACTCCGCTCGTGTGCGTGATCGCGATGAACGTGTCGTCGTCGGCCGCCGCACCGGGCCTGCGTACGTCGGACTCCGCGTACACCAGCGCCGCCGGACCGAACAGCGCCAGCGCCTGGTCCACGACGTGACTGCCCAGGTCGTACAGCAGTCCTCCGATCTCTTCCGGCACCCCGGACTCGCGCCAGCCGCCCTTGGTCTGTGGCCGCCACCGCTCGAAGCGCGATTCGAAGCGCTGTACGTCGCCCAGCTCGCCGCCCGCGACGAGGCGGGCCAGAGTCAGGAAGTCGTTGTCCCAGCGGCGGTTCTGGAAGACGGAGAGCAGCAGGCCCCGCTCCTCCGCGAGAGCGGCCAGGTCGCGCGCGGCGGCGGCGGTACCGGCGATCGGCTTGTCCACGACCACCGGCAGACCGGCCTTCAGCGCGGCCGTCGCGATCGGGACGTGCGTCTTGTTCGGCGACGCGATCACGACCAGGTCCAGCTCGTCGGCCCGCTCCCACAGCTCGTCCGGTGACACGGCGAAACGGACGTCGGGGAACTCGCCACGCGCCTGCGCCTGGCGCTCGGGGTTCGAGGTGACGACCGTGTCGAGGACGAGGTCCTCGGTCGCGGAGATCAGCGGGGCGTGGAAGACGGAGCCCGCGAGGCCGTAGCCCACGAGTGCGACGCGCAGAGGGGTACCGGTGCCAGTCATGCGTTCCACTTAAGCAACGGTGTTGCCATAGTGCAAGCGGGCGTGACAATGACACCGTGGGCAACAGTGGAAACAGCGGCAGCGACAGCGACAGTGACGGCGACAGGGGCAGGAGCGCGCGCGTGGAGGTGGGGATCCGTACCGGCACGAACCCGGGCCCGCACACCGGCGCGAATCTGCCGTCGCTGCGCAGCCACAACTCCGCGCTGGTGCTCGACCTGCTCCGTACGGCGGGGGAGGGCGGCATCAGCCGCCTGGAACTCGCCGAGTCCACCGGCCTCACCCCGCAGGCGGTCAGCAAGATCACGGCCAGACTCCGTACGGAGGGCCTGGCGGCCGGCGCCGGCCAACGGGCGTCCACCGGCGGCAAACCCCGGACCGTCCTGTGCCTGGTCCCCTCCGCCGCGCACGCCGTGGGCCTCCATCTGGACCGCGACGAGCTGACGGCCGTCGTGGTCGACCTGGCGGGCACGCCGGTCGCGGTCCGTACGGCACCGTTCGACCTGGGCGCCGGAGCGGCCGAGGTAGTCGAGACCGCTGCGGCGCAGGTGGAGTCGGTACGGGCGGAGGCGGAGCGGCACGCGGACGCTTCAGGCACGGCGGATCTGGCCGGTGCGGCCGGTGCAGCAGGCGCGGTCGGCACGGCGGGCGCGACGGACCGGGCCGCCGACCCGGCCGACTCGGCGAGCCCCGCCGGCCCCGGCAGGCTGCTGGGCGTCGGGGTCGCCCTCCCCGGCCCGCTCGACCACACCGCCGGAGTGCTCGGGCGCGTCACCGGCTTCCCCCGGTGGGACGGCTTCCCGCTGCGCGACGCGCTCGCCGCCCGCCTCGGCCTGCCCGTCGTCCTCGACAAGGACACCAACGCCGCCGCCCTCGGCCTCGCGCTGCGCGGGCCCGGTGACTCGTTCGCGTACCTCCACCTCGGTACGGGCCTGGGCGCCGGCCTCGTACTCGGCGGCGCCCTCTACCGGGGCGACCGCACCGGGGCCGGCGAGTTCGGGCACCAGGTCATCCAGCTCGACGGGCCGCCGTGCGACTGCGGGAACCGAGGCTGCATCGAGGCGCTCTGCATGGCGGCGGTCGCGCGCGGGGACCTGGCGGAGGCCGCGCGGGTGCTGGGCGCCGGGGCCGCGAACCTGGTCGGGCTGCTCGACATCGACCGGGTGCTGCTCGGTGGCCGGGCGGTCGCCGCCGCCGAGGAAACGTTCGTGACGGGAGTCGGAGCCGTACTCGAAGAGCGTGCGCGCGGCCCCGTGGTCCCGGTGGCCATGGCCGACGGCGGCACCCATCCGGTCGCCGAGGGCGCGGCGCAACTGGTGCTCGCGCCGGTGTTCGGGCACGCGCGGGTCTTCGGGCGAGGGCCGGTGCGCGCCTGAGGGAGGCGGGGCCGTTGGGGCGTATTCGTACGATCTTCGGACCGTAGCTGGACGTGGCTACCCGGTCCGGCGGTCGGCCCGTGGCAGCGTCGGGGCCGTCCCCCATGCCCCGACTGCCCCGACCTCCCCGACCGTCTCGACTGCCCCGACCTCCCCGACCGTCTCGACTGCCCCGACCTCTTCGCGATCAGCAAAGGTCCCCCATGCGATCCATGCGACTGCGCCCCGCCCTTGTCACCGGAATCCTTGGAGTCATCGGAGCTGTCGGTGTCACCGTCGGCACGATCCTGCCCGCCGCGCTGCCCGCGAACGCCACCGTGCCGGAGCTGGGCGCGGGCGCGGACGCACGCGTGGACGCGGACGCGAGCGGCGGGGCGGGCCCCGGCCCCGGGGCCGACCGGCAGCCGAGCTGCGGCAAGGCGTCCGACCCGGACTTCCCCATCGACACGCGCATCCATGGCGGCCCCGCCGAATACAGCCCCGGCGGCCGGCCGGGTACCTGGTCCATCGATCTCAGCAACAGCACCGACGAGGCATGCCACAACATCCACCCGGTCATCGTTCTCAGCGACCGGCACCGGTCCCTCACCGCGGACCAGGTCCGGCTCCAACTCACCGACGACAAGGGCGAATGGCGGACCATGTCGCTGGAGAAGTCGGACGAGGACGAGACGATCGCCGTCCTCGAAGGCGGCTTCCCGGGCTTCGCCGTTCCGGCCCGACGGACCGTCACGGTGCGTGCGAGGCTGGCCTTCACGGCCGCGGCCGACGCCAACAAGGTCGTGGCGAACGCGGCGACGGTGCAGCGGCGCGGCGGTGACGGCGACTGGGTGGGGGAGTCGAACGACTACCGCTTCTCCGTAAGCGGTACAGACGCGCGTACGGACCCCGGCACAGCACCCGACACGGACGGCGACACGGACCGCACCCCCAGCGAAGGCACAAGCACCGGCACCGGCACAGGCACCGATGACCGGCGCCGTACTCCCGACCCGACCGGCGACGCCACCCGCGACGCGTCCCCGGGCCCCACCCCCAACTCCGAGAGCGGCAAGGAGCCTTCGGCTCCCCTCGGCATCGGCGCACTCGCCGACACCGGTTCAGGCTCCCTCGCCGGCCCCGCCGTCGCCGCCGCCGTGCTGGTCCTCGCCGGTGTCGCCCTGGTCGTCGGCCTCCGCCGCCCCCGTAACCGCCCCTGACCCTGTCTCGATCCTTGCGCGGGCGCTGCCAGGCCGCGCGGTGAGCGGTACTCTCGTGCTCGTCCTGGGCCTGAACGAAGCGAATCTGGAGTCCGGCCACCCGCGACCCACGAAGTCGCGTGCGTGGTCCTCGACATCGACATTTCCGCGGGTCCCTATGTGATCTACGGGTGGTGAACGGGCGTGTCTGTGCACAGCGGTACGGGACACAGCTCGGCCCCGCCCCGAGCCACCTCCCGCTAGGAGATACGAGCCGTCATGCCCCGCAATTCCCTCAACTCCCTCACCTCCAGAAGCAGTCGAACCCCGTTCATCGCCGTCGCCGGCAGCCTCGTCCTCACCGCCTCGCTCGCCGGCTGCGGCGGCGGTTCGGGCGGTTCGGAGGGGAACGTCGTCACCGTCTACAGCGCCGACGGGCTCAAGGGCGTCGAGGACGACGGCTGGTACGACAAGGTCTTCGCCGACTTCGAGAAGGACACCGGCATCAAGGTGAAGTACGAGGAGGGCGGTTCCGGCGAGATGGTGGACCGGGCCATCCGCGAGAAGGACGACCCGCGCGCCGATCTCCTGGTCGCCCTGCCGCCGTACATCCAACACGCAGAGCGCAAAGGGGTGTTGGCGTCGTACGACCCCAAGGGCTCGGACAAGGTGCACGGTTCGGGGAAGTCCGCCGACAACCGGTGGACGTCGGTCGTCAACAACTACTTCGGCTTCATATACAACAAGAAGGAACTGACGGACCCTCCGGCCACCTGGGAGGAGCTGCTGGACCCCCAGTACAAGGACAAGCTCCAGTACTCGACCCCCGGAGTCGCCGGCGACGGCACGGGCCTTCTCATCAAGGCCATGCAGGACTTCGGCGGCGAGAAGCCGGCCATGGACTATCTGCGGAAGCTCGAAGAGAACAACGTCGGCCCCACCCCCTCCACCTTCAAGCTCGCGGCGAAGGTCGACAAGGGCGAGATCCTCGTCGCGAACGGTGACGTCCAGACGAACTTCGACCAGTCCAAGACCCTGTCGAACATCGCGATCTGGTTCCCGGCGAAGGAGGGCGGCAAGCCGACCACGTTCGCCATGTACTACGGAGCCGGTGTCGTGGACGGCGCTCCGCACAGCGCGAACGGCAGGAAGCTGCTGAACTACATGCTCACCGAGAAGGCCCAGAAGCAGGTCAGCGGCATCGGCGGCGGCTTCCCCGCGCGTACGGACGTCAGACCCATGGACGAGAACGCCATCGAGCTGGCCAGGCTGATCGACGGTGTCACGCTCTTCGAGCCCAACTGGGAGCGCATCGAGCCCAAGCTCGACAGCTACGTCGCCTCCTGGAAGACGGCCACCGGCAACTGACGGCCTGCCCGATCGGCCTCGTCCCGATCCGCCGCGCCCTGATCTGCCGCGTCCCCGCCCGTCCTGTACGCGCCCCGGCCGCGCCCCGGCCCCGTGCCGTACGCGCCCCGCCGCGCCTCCCGAGAGCCGGGATCATCCCCACCTGATTAGGCTGGGGTCGCCGAGCGGCACGGAGCAGTGCCCGCGGCACCACCAGCACACTGCGTACGGCAGGAGTCCGTCACATGTCAGAGCGCAAGCCGATCGAATCCTGGCTCACCGACATGGACGGTGTCCTCGTCCACGAAGGCACCCCCATCCCCGGCGCCGAAGCCTTCATCAAGCGGCTGCGGGACTCCGGCAAGCCCTTCCTCGTCCTCACCAACAACTCCATCTACACCCCGCGCGACCTCCAGGCCCGGCTCTCCCGGATGGGGCTCGCCGTGCCCGTCGACAACATCTGGACCTCGGCGCTCGCGACCGCCAAGTTCCTGGACGTCCAGCGCCCCGGCGGCACCGCGTACGTCATCGGCGAGGCCGGTCTCACCACCGCGCTGCACGACATCGGCTACATCCTCACGGACCACGACCCGGACTACGTGGTGCTCGGCGAGACCCGCACGTACAGCTTCGAATCCCTCACCAAGGCGATCCGGCTGATCAACGACGGCGCCCGCTTCATCTGCACCAACCCCGACGAGACGGGCCCGTCGGCCGAGGGGCCGCTGCCCGCCGCCGGTTCCGTCGCCGCGCTGATCACCAAGGCGACCGGCAAGGACCCGTACTTCGCGGGCAAGCCGAATCCGCTGATGATGCGCACCGGGCTGAACGCCATCGGCGCCCACTCCGAGACCAGCGCGATGATCGGCGACCGGATGGACACCGACGTCCTGGCGGGTCTGGAGGCCGGGATGGAGACCTTCCTGGTGCTGACCGGTCTGACAAAGCCGGCCGATGTCGACCGCTATCCGTTCCGGCCCTCCACGATCGTCGACTCGATCGCCGATCTGGTGGATCTGATCTGACCGGATCTGACTGAGTACTCGCTGGTCACAGCCGTGTACGGGGCTTTCCGAGGCCCGCTGCGGATGCGGGATCCGGCCGGACGCGTGAGGCTTCCTTCATCAGGAGGTTCACGATGCGTTCAGGCTTGCTCGCTCTCCGTGCCGCCGGACTGGTCGCCGCCATGGTGGCGGTGCCCGTCCTCGGTACCACCGCCGCCGACGCCCACGACTCCGTGAAGGCGACGGTCACGCCGTCCCCCGTCCGCCCCGGCGGTGAGGTGAAGATCAAGGTCACGGGCTGTGAGAACCCCCGCTCGGTGGCCGCGCGGTCCGATGTCTTCGTCGCCGACTCCGAGCTGGCGGGCCGTGGCGCTCTGCGCGGTGAGGCGAAGATCAAGTCGTCGACCGAGGACGGCAGGTACGAGGTCGACGTCTGGTGCGACGGACACGACCACCAGGGCGCGGCGGTCTTCGAGGTGGACCACGACCCGAAGCCCAAGCCGAAGCCGTCCGCCAAGCCCTCCACGAAGCCCTCCTCGAAGGCTTCCCCCAAGCGGTCCGTGAAGCCCTCCGTGAAGCCCTCCACGAAGGCTTCCGCCGAGCCGAAGCCCCCCATCAAGCCCTCCCTCAAGCCCTCCGTCAAGCCCTCCGTCAAGGCGTCCGTCAAGGCGTCCGTCAAGGCGTCCGTCAAGGCGTCCGCCAAGCCTGAGGCCGAACGCACCTCCGCCTCGCCCGTCGCGCCCGTCCGCGCCGGTGGCGGCGGCAGGACCGGCACCGCCGTGGCCGCCGACGAGGCGGGCCCCAGCACCCCGCACACCGTGATCGGTCTCGTCCTCGCCGGCGTCGCCGCCGTGGCCGTGGCCGTCCGCAGCGCGCGTCGGAGGCGTTCCGCCGCGCGGGACTCCGACTGAGACGACCGTCCGACCGAGACGACTGAGCCGACGAGACGACCGAGACGACTGAACAACCGAGACAACCGAGACGACCGAGACGACCGAGACGACTGAGACGGCGGAGAAGACCGACATGGCCGAGATGCCGACCACCCACCGCCCGACCGGTTCGGGCCGACTGCTCACCGGCGTCGCCTGGGCCGTGCTGCTGCTCGGCCTCTGGGGCTGGGGTGCCGACGGACTCGTCGGCACCTCCTCGCCCATGACCGGCGACGTCGCCGCCGTCGGTCGCCCGATGGAGCAGCGGCCCCCGGCGGCCCACGACTCGCCGGAGCCCGCCGAACCGCGCCGCGTGGACGTCCCCTCCGTCGGCATAAAGGCGCCGGTCGTCTCGCGCGGTCTCGACGTCACCGGGGCGGTCGAGCCGCCGCCGTACGAACGGCCCGGGACCGTCGGCTGGTACGGCAGCGGCGCCCGGCCCGGCGCCACGGGCACCGCGCTCTTCGTCGGCCACGTCGACACCCGCACCGAACCCGCCGTCTTCTACGGTCTGAGCGCGGCCCGGCCCGGCGAGAAGGTCCGGGTGACCCGGACCGACGGCTCGGTCGCCGAGTTCACCATCGACGACGTGAAGGTCTACCCGCGGGAGAAGTTCGACGCGCGGAAGGTGTACGGCCCCCACGAGCCGGACCGCGCCGAACTGCGGCTGATCACCTGCGGCGGGACCTTCGACCGCAAGAGCCGTACGTACACGGCGAACGTGGTCGTCTCGGCGTACCTCACCGATGTGAAAGAGGCACGTCACGATGGCTGAGCCGGCCTCCCCGCGGCCCCGCTGTCACAGCTCGCACACGAAGCCGAACGACCGCCGTTACGGCCCCGGCCTCTGTGCCAGGATGGAGATTCGACCGGTCTTGTCCGGGCAGGCGCAGGCGGCAGGCAGGGCAGGATCGAGGCGCCTGGGGGGCGGCTCCGACGAACGGGCACCGAGGGGGAGTGGATGTACGGCAGTAATTCCGGTCGCGAGCGTCGCAGTCTGAGAGTGACGGCGTGCGCGACGGCCACAGGAGCGGCGCTGCTGATCGCGGGCTGTTCCTCCGACGGCGAGGACAAGGGCGAGAAGAACGCCGCGTCGAGCCAGCAGCCGAAGGCGACCGACCCGTACTGGGTGAACCCCGACGGCAACGCGGCCAAGCAGGTCGCCGACTACACGAAGGACGGCGACGACAAGAACGCCGGCCTCATCAAGAAGATCGCCTCGCAGCCCGTCGGCGAGTGGATCGGCCCGGACAACCCCGAGGAGGAGGCCCGCGGTTACACGGAGGCCGCCGCCAAGGCCGACCGGGACGCCCTGCTGGTCCTCTACAACGTCCCGCACCGCGACTGCGGCCAGTTCTCGAAGGGCGGCGCCGCCGACGGCGACGCGTACCGGGCGTGGGTCGACAAGGTCGCCAAGGGCATCGGCGACCGGCGGGCCACGGTCGTGCTGGAGCCGGACGCGCTGCTGCACCTGGTGGACGGGTGCACACCGCAGGAGTTCCACGAGGAGCGTTACGACCTGCTGAAGGGCGCCGTGGAACGGCTCAAGCAGCAGCCGGCCACCTCGGTCTACCTGGACGCGGGCAACGCGGGCTGGCAGTCGCCCGACGCGCTGTTCGAGCCGCTCCAGCGGGCGGGCGTCGACGCGGCGGACGGCTTCTCGGTCAACGTCTCGAACTTCTTCCCGACCGACGTGAGCCAGGAGTTCGGCAAGAAGCTGTCGGCGAAGGTCGGCGACAAGCCCTTCGTGATCGACACCAGCCGCAACGGCAACGGCCCTTACACGGGCGGCGATCCGAGCGAGAACTGGTGCAACCCGCCCGGCCGCGCGCTCGGCGAGCCGCCGACCACCAAGACCGGCGACCCGCTGGTGAAGGCGTATCTGTGGATCAAGCGCCCGGGTGAGTCGGACGGCGACTGCAAGGGCGGGCCGAAGGCCGGAGACTGGTATCCGGAGTACGCCCTGGAGCTGGCGCGCAACGCCAAGTAGCAGATGGCGAGTAGCACGGAGCGAGTAGCAAGTAGCGACCAGCACGGAGCGAGTGGCGGTACGACGTGGGCGGGCCCGTACGAGTACGGGCCCGCCCACCATCACCACACGCCTGAGGGCTACGGCACTTCGACCCACACGCCCTCGGACGGCGTGCCCTTGTCGTCCGTCACGAAGAGCATGTACCAGCCGGCCGGCACCAGCGCCTGGTTCTTCGGCACCGTCACCTCGATCCCGTCCGCCGTCTTCTCCATGTCCAGCGCGATCGACCGCTGTTCGACATCGGTGACATGCGTGACGGCGCTCGGCCGCAGCAGCTTCGCGGACTTCAGCGACGCGGCGTCCTTGGTCTTGAAGACCCCGGAGTCGCCGTGCTTGATCTTCTTCGGCCCGTCGGTCAGCGTCGGCTTGGAGTCCCGGAAGAGATACGGCGGGGTGTAGATCTCGATCCGCTGCTCGAAGACGCCCGGCTTGGTGTTCGCCTTGTCGGCGTAGAGCGAGTCGGAGCCGAAGATCATGACGCGGCCGTCGGGCAGCAGGAGCGAGCCCGAGTGGTAGTTGCGGCCGACCTCGGGGTCGGCGACGCGCGTGTACTTCCCCGCCTTGGGGTCGTACATCCGCGCTTCGAGGATGTTGGAGCCGCCCCGGCCCCGGTAGTCCTCGGCGCCGCCCGTCACCAGGACGGAGTCGTCCGGCATCAGCGACGCGCTGGGGTAGCGGGTGCCCTTGTCGAGTGCGGCGCCGTCCTTGAACTCCGGGTCGTCCTCCTTGAGATCGACCAGCCGGGACTTCTCGCTGGACTTCTCGGACTCGCCGACGCCACCGCCGCCGATGACCATGAACTTCTGGTCCTGCGCGGGCGGCAGCATGACGGTCGCCGACGTCTCCATCGTGTCCGCGTCGCTCAGGCCCGGGATCTTCTCGAACTTGTTCGTCTCCAGGTCCCAGATGCCGGGCTTGCGGCCGACGTCGGCGGGGCCGTAACCGGCGTTGGAGCCGCTGTAGAACAGCTTGCCGTTGTCCATCAGGAAGATCGCCGGGTAGGTGGGGAACTTCCGGATGATCCCGGTGTACTCCCACTCCTTGGTCTCGGGGTCGTACACCTCGTCCTTGCCGGGGACGATCTGCCCGATCTCGTCCAGGCCCGACAGCGCGAGGACCTTGCCGTCCTTCAGCGTGGTGAGGGTCGGATACCAGCGGGCCTCGTTCATCGGGTCCACTTTGATGTACTTCTCGGCGATCGGGTCGAACTCGAAGGCGTCCTTGATGCCTTGGAAGTCCTTCTTGTCGAGCGCGAGCTTCTGCGCGATGCCGTAGACGTTACGGGCGTCGGCACCCTTCATGCCCTGCACCCGGTAATTGTCCTCGGTGCCGGTCTCGTACTTCTTCCCGGACTTCCGGGCCTCGACGTAGATACGGCCCAGTCCGGGCTCGGTACGCTGGAAGGCGCCGGTCACCGGGTCGAATATCTTCTTCGCCTTCTCGACCAGGACCGGGTCCTTGGACTCGAAGGTCTTGCCGTTCTTCTTGCCGGTGAACATCGTGCCCGCAGGCAGTGTCATCGGCTTGTCGGGGTCCTCGTTGTGGACCACCATCAGGCCGCCGGCCTTGGTGGTGTCGCCCTTGAGCTTCTCGTACCGCTTCGTGCCGCCCGCCACCAGGAGCTTGCCGTCGGGCAGTTGGGTGTGCCCGGAGCAGAACATGTCCTTGGGCGTCGGGATCATCTTGAAGTCGTTCGTCGCCGGGTCCCAGAGGACGGACTCGAACTTGTTCGCGTCGAAGTTCTTCTGGTTGTTGCCAGACCCGGCTATCAGCAGCACCTTGCCGGTGTGCAGCAGTGACGCGTGAATCGAATTGATCTTGAATTTCGACGGGACGTCGAGAAAGTCCCAATGGCCGTTCGCGGCTTTGTAGTCGGGCCGGTTGATCTTGTAGTCGTGGTACTGCTCCGAACCGAACCGCCACATCGCCGGCCCGTTCATCCCGGCCACCACGACCACCACCGCGGCACCTATCGCGATGCGACGGGCGCGATTCCTGCGATGGTTCGGCCGGACGGGAAGCGCACTCATTGCTTAGGTCCCCCAAGGGAAATCTGTACGGTCTGGTCGAGGGCCCCGGGAGGCGTCTGCGGCGGTGCCTGCGGAACGTGCGGTGCCTGCGGCTGGGCCGGGGCCTGCTGGGGAGCCGACGGAGGCGTACTCCCGCCGCCCCGGTGCGACCCGTGCTTGCGGCGCTTCTTCTTCTCCGCCCGCATCCCCAGACGCCAGACGATGATCGGCGACGCCGTGATCAGCAGCGCCAGCGACGCCCAGGTGATCATCGCCGGATGGTCGTGCCCGAAGTAGAAGGACGAGCCCAGCGATCCGGCGAAGACGAGAATGAAGAACAGATGGATCCGGAACGTCCCGAACAGCGTGTCCGGGCTGGACGAGTCGCCCTTGGGCGTCACCACGAAGCTGCTCTTGCGGCGCAGTACGGCGTCGAGCAGTGAGCGCGCGTAGATCGGCGCGGAGAGCGCGGACATCGCCATGCCCGCGAGACCACCGGACCCCTCGGGCTCGTGCGGCGAGACGTTGTGCCGCCGGTTCCAGATGTAGAGGCCGATCTGGAGGGCCGACGCGTTGCCGTACAGCATCATCCAGATCGCCGGGTCGATCTGCACACCCGAGGCGCCCATGCCCAGGAACAGGGCGCAACTCAGCGCCGCCAGGATCCAGTTGAGCGCCGACATCGGGTAGAAGATGATCATCATCGTGTAGTTGAAGAGCTTGCCGGGCGGCAGGGTGGTGAAGCCCCGCCAGTACTGCTTGAGGATCGTCTCGTACGTGCCCCGCGACCAGCGCAGCTGCTGGGTGAAGAAGTCCGTCCAGGCGGTCGGGCCCTCACCGACGGCGAGCACGTCCGGGGTGTACACGGAGCGCCACTTGTTGCCGGTCTGCGGGTTCTTGGCGCGGTGCATCTCGAAGCCCGTGGCCATGTCCTCGGTGATCGAGTCGTACAGCCCGCCGATCTGCTTGAGCGCCGAGATCCGTACGGCGTTGCTCGTGCCGACGAACATGGGCGAGCCGTAGCGGTTGCCCGCGCGCTGGATCAGGGCGTGGAAGAGGAACTGCTGCGACTCGGCGGCCTTCGTGACGAACGTGTCGTAGTTGCCGTACACCTGCGGGCCGATGACGAAGCCGACGTCCGGGTCGCGGAAGTAACCGAGCATCCGCTCCAGGTAGTTGGCCATCGGGACATGGTCGGTGTCCACGGACGCGAAGAAGTCGTAGTCGTCGCCGTGCGCGTCGAGCCAGGCGTTGTAGTTGCCGTGCTTCGTCTTCGCGCGGTGCGCGCCCTTCGTCTGGTTCCACTTCGCCACGCCCTTGCGCGAGAAGTGGTGCACACCGAGCCGCGCGCAGACCTCCTTGACGGCGGGGTCGTCGCCCTCGTCGAGGAGCCAGACGTGCATCAGCCCGCGGTGCCGGATCTTGACCGCGGCCTCCAGCGTCTTCGTCACCATCTCCAGGGGCTCCTTGCCCGGCACGAAGGAGGTGAGGAAGGCGACGCGGGTGCCGCTCGCCGGTACGACGGGGACGGGGTCACGCGCCACCAGCGTCGCGTGCGCGTTGGACAGCACGTTCATCGTGCGGAACAGCTCGATCAGTCCGATCGAGACGAGCATCACGATGTCGAGGATGAGGAGCGTGTCGTTCTTCAGGTTCGGGTCGCGCTCGGTCCAGTGCTGCGGCTGCATCAGCCAGGCGAAGAGACCGAGGGAGAGGAGCGGGGCGGCGCCGAGCAGCAGGGCGGCCCGGATCCGGTGCGGCTCCTGAGAGAGCAGCGAGCGGTACTGCACCTTGTACGGCTTGTTCGGGTCCGGCTGGGTGAGCGGCCCGGCGAGCCGGCTGTAGTGCTCGTAGTCGTACTTGGGCAGTTCCTTCTTGGCCCTGGGCCGAAGCCGGGATCCGCCGGTCCGCAACTGCGAGGGAACCCGGAGTTGAGTGGTCCGGGACGCGTCGTTGTTCGGCCGCTCGCCGTTCGGCGTCGACGTCATCAGTCATCCCCCCGCACGCATGCTGGTGCGTGATTGGTCGGTCGGTCCGGTAGGTCGCGCGCCACCGTCAGTACAGACACGCATCGGGACCTTCCGGTTGCATGATGCCGTTCACGACATCAGCCCATGAACGGGACCCCCACCCCGCTCGGTATGCAAACCGGAGCAAACTCTTCAGCTGCCCCAACTGCAAGAAACGCGTGCTTCTTTGGACCCGTCGGCTTCAGGATAGGTTCTACGACCCCCGCCAAGATCGCAAGAGTGAAAGATACTACTTGCGCGTCATATGACCGCATTGGTGTGCCGGTCGAAGTGGGAGCTGTGGCCGGACTGTGAAGTTGCCGCGAAGGCGACGCTGTCGCGCGATGCGATACGGGGGAAACGAGCGAGGCCCTCTCGCGTGATGCGAAAGGGCCTCAGCCGTGCGTGCGCCGCCAGGGACTCGAACCCCGGACCCGCTGATTAAGAGTCAGCTGCTCTAACCAACTGAGCTAGCGGCGCCTGCTGACCTGGAGAACTCTACCCGACGCTCCGGAGTGCTCCCAACCATTTGATGAGTGATGTGGCCTGTCGGATGGTCGTTTTTTACCTTTGATCCGTCAAAATGTGATTAGTCAGGACCGTTAGTGACTGACGCGCGTGCAACACCGCACAGCATCTTGTCGAGTGTGGAGGGGATCGCATGACCGCACCGGTCTTCGAGGAGTACGAACCCGCTTGCGACTGCCCCTGTGGTGGATGCGCCGAGCAACGCCGCCGGCTGGCCCAGGGCCTGTCCCTGCGCGCGGGCGGCCACCCCGCCGCCCACGGCGCGCGCCGCGCCCTGGTCCTCGTCACCGCCGCCGGCGTCGCCCTCGGCGCCACGGGCGTGGGCGCGGGTGAGGCCGACGCGGACACCGCGGGGCCCGCGCTCGGCACCGCGCAGGCGGACGAGGCGGCCACGACGACGGCCCCGGCGACGGCCACGGCGGTGAGCACGTCGGTGGGCGCGTCGGTGGCGTCGGCGGTGACCGCGGCGCCGACCGAACCGGATCCGACGAGTCCGCAGGGTGTGAGCGGCCCGCTGTACGGGCCCCCGTCGGCGGGACCGTCGCCGGACCACTCGGTCGAGACGCTGCGCAGGACCAGCCGCGCCGACATCATCAACCGCGCCAAGCTGTGGGTGGACGCGAAGGTCCCCTACTCCATGACGAAGTACTGGTCCGACGGCTACCGCCAGGACTGCTCCGGTTATGTCTCGATGGCCTGGAACCTGGACGGCAACGAGTGGACGGGGAGCCTGTCCCACTTCGGCACCCGGATCGCCAGGGAGGACCTGCAGCCCGGCGACATGCTGCTGTTCCACAACCCGTCCGACCCCACCAAGGGGTCGCACGTGACGCTCTTCGGCGGCTGGACGGACTACACGCACACGTACTACCTCGCGTACGAGCAGACGAAGCCGAGCACGCGGGCGCAGTCCACGCCGATGGCGTACTGGAACAATTCGGCGAGTTACGTCGCGTACCGCTACAAAGGCGTGACCGGAGGCAACAGCGGCAGCACGGCGGACACGCCGAAGCCGGTGGCCTTCCCCGGTGCGAAGTCCTTCGGGCCCGGCGCCGACAACGCGAACGTGACCCGGCTCGGCGAGATGCTCGTCGCCCGGGGCGGCGAACGCTTCTACGACGTGGGCCCCGGACCCCGGTGGGGCGAGGCCGACCGGCGTGCCACCGAGGCGTTCCAGCGGGCGCAGGGCTGGCGGGGCGCGGAGGCCGACGGGCTGCCGGGACCGGACACCTGGCGGTATCTGGCGAACGGGCTCGGCAAGGACATCCCCACGGCCGGAGCGACGGCGGGGGCGGGCGGCCCCGGCGGTACGAGCGCGCGGCCGGAGTACCCGGGCGCGGGGCAGTTCCGGCCGGGCCGGTCCGGCGCGCACGTCACCCGACTCGGCCACCAACTGGTGAAGCGCGGCTACGGCAGCCACTACGTCTCGGGCCCCGGCCCGCGGTGGGGCGAGGCCGACCGGCGCAACGTGGAGGACTTCCAACGGGCGCAGGGCTGGCGCGGCAGCGCCGCTGACGGGTACCCCGGCCCCGAGACTTGGCGACGACTCTTCGCATGACGACGGAGGCAAGGATGACCACACAGACATCGCAACCGAACGGCGACGGACAGCTGCTGCGGGGCGCGCCGGCGCTGCGGGCGGCGGCGCGCAACGCGCTGACGGCACGAGGGCCGGCGGAGCCGGTGGATTCGGTCGAGCCCGTGGAGCTGATCGAGCCCGTGGATCCCGTGGACCCGGTCGAGCCGCCCACTCGGGCCGAAGTCCCGGCGGAGCGTCCGGCGGTCGCCACGACCGGCTGGAACGAGGCCGGCTGGTACCAGAACGTACGCCTGCTGGCGGGGCCACCGGCCGAGCCCGATCCACCGCACGAGGGGGAGCCGCCGGGACCCGTGGCGACGGCGGAGCGCCCGGAGATGTTCGCGAAACGACCCGCGGAGACGGAACTCGCCGCGGAGCCCGACCCGGAGGCTTGTTACGGCGGGACGGTGCCCGAGGTCGCGGCGATCGTGGAGTGGGTGTCCGCCGAGAAGGAACGGGAACAGGAGCCGGACCCGGTGCCGGTGGAACCGCCGGCGGAGGCGGAAGCGGAGACGGAGGCTTCGACGCGGTCGGCGTATGCCGAGCCGGCGGTCGTGGAGCCGGCGGCCGTGGAGCCGGAGGCCCGCCCGGAGTGGGAACCGGCGGATGACGTCGTGGAGTCCGCCCCGACCGGGAGCGACGCGCCCGGTGAACCGGAGGCGGAGCCGGAGCCCGAGGCGGCCGACGTGCCGCACTCGCGGGGCGAGTCCTGGGCGTTGCCCACCAAGAACGATCCTCCGGGCGTGGACACGGCCGGCGAGGACCTGTACGTCGCCGCGCCCACGGCCGATGACGGCCCGTCAGCGCCGCACGCGGAGCAGGACGCCGTCCCCGCCGACGAGAGCGTGGCCGCGCCCGCCCAGGTGCCCGCGACCGATGACGATCCGTCGGCCACCGGCACCGACCCGGTCGACCCGGTCGACCCGGCCGACTCCGCCGCGCCGGACGAGCCCAGCGGGATCCCCGCCCCCCTGTGGGACGTCTCCGTGCGGGCCGGGTCCGGGGCCGCCATTCCCACCCGGGCCTCGGTCACCTTCGACAGCCACCGCTGGAGCCCGCTCATCGTCGGTGAGGCCACCCACGAGATCCCCGTCCATCTCCTCTTCCGCGACGACGAGTCGCCCGTCCCGGCCGCCGGACGCCCGCGCGCCCGCCGCGCGCCCGTCGTCTCCGCCCCCGTCCTGCCGCCCGTTCTCGCCCCCGCCGCGACCGCGCGCCCCGCGACGCCCGTGGACACGAAGCTGGTCGAGCGGCCGGGGCCCACGCTGCCCGGCTGGGCGGCGGCGCTCGTCGGTGTCGCCGGGCTGTTCGGCTGCGTGGCGGTGCTCTGGTGGGTCGGGGCCGTGCCCGAGGCGCTGACGGAGATGTTCGGGCTGGTCTCGAATCCGTACTACGGCATCGGCATCGGTATGTGGGCACTGCTCACCGTCGCCGTGACGCTCACGCTCTTCGCCTTCGGCGGGCTCGGCCGGGGCCGGGTCGGTCACGCCTGGGTGCTGACGCTCTTCGGTGAGTACCGGGGGAGCGTGCGGCGTACGGGACTTCTGTGGGTCAGCCCGCTCCTGCTGCGCCGGCGTGTGGACGTACGGCTCCGGCACTGGCGCAGCGAGCCGATGCCCGCGGTCGACGCGAACGGTACGGCGCTGCGCGTCGTGGTCCTGGTGGTCTGGCGGGTCAGGGACACCGTCCGGGCGGCGCTCGGGGTGCGCGACCACGAGGAGTATCTGCGTGAGCAGGTCGAGGCGGCGATGGCGCGGGTGCTCTCGCAGTTGCCCGCCGACGCCTTCAACGAGGCCGCGCCGACGCTGCGTAACGCCGAGGTGGTCGGCGAGGCGCTGACCCGGATGCTGTCGGCCGAGTGCCGGCCCGTCGGGCTGGATGTCTTCTCGGCGCAGCCGACGCGGATCGAGTACGCGCCGGAGATCTCGGCCGCGATGCAGCGCAGCCGGATCGCGGCGATCGACGCCAGGCACCGGGACACCGTGCTGACGTCGGTGGTCGACGCGGTGGACGACACCGTGCACCGGCTGACGTCGCGGGGGCTCGTGGAGCTGGACGACTACGAGCGCAAGGTCCTGGTGAAGGATCTGACCGTGGCGTTCTACACCGGCAGGCACGGTCTGAACGAGGGGAACTGACCGTTCCGCTGGGGTTGATTGGTCTGGACCTTTCTTGGTCGTTGTTATGGACACGGTCAACTTCGGTCAATACTCTGTGCCTTGGTCTAGACCTGATTGCGCAGTCAGGAGTCACCGCACCACCGCGTCACCAGCAGCATCCGCACCACCGCACCACCGATTCACCGCACGCGTGCAGCACGGCTCACCGAACTCCCCACGGTCCCTGGAGCGAGAGCATGCGAAAGAAGAGAATCAGCGCCGCCGTACTCGGTCTCGCGGTGGCAGGCGTGTCCCTGCTCGCCACCGGAAGCGCGACCAGCCACGGCTACACCGATTCACCGATCAGCCGTCAGAAGCTGTGCCAGAGCGGCGCCGTCACGGGCTGCGGAAACATCCAGTGGGAGCCGCAGAGCGTCGAGGGCCCCAAGGGCTTCCCGGCCGCGGGTCCCGCCGACGGAAAGATCTGCGCGGGCGGCAACGGCCAGTTCGCGCAGCTCGACGACCCGCGTGGCGGCAACTGGCCCGCCACCAACGTCACGGGCGGGCAGGGCTACAGCTTCCGCTGGCAGTTCACCGCCCGGCATTCCACGTCCGACTTCCGCTACTACATCACCAAGAACGGATGGGACCCGACCAAGCCGCTCACCCGCGCGGCCCTCGACCCGCAGCCGTTCATGACCGTGCCGTACGGCAACCAGCAGCCGCCGGCCACGCTCGTCCACCAGGGCTCGATGCCCACCGGCAAGACCGGCAAGCACATCGTCCTGGCCGTCTGGAACGTCGCGGACACCACCAACGCGTTCTACGCCTGCTCGGACGTCAAGTTCTGATCCACCCGGGCCGGTTGGGCCCGGGGAAGTTCCGCACGACGCAGTTCCATCAGCATGTGACCGGCGAGGGTCTGCTTCATCGCTGACGGGCCGGGCCGTCGTACTTGGGGTGTGTGCCGCAACCCGCGTGCGTCGGCCCGGTTCTGCTCCGCCGGTCCCCGCCGCGGTCAGATGGCCAGCGAGAGCACCATCGGGGCCGCGCCCCGGTTCAGGGTGTCCGCCGCCGAGCGCAGCCGGTGCGCGTGCTCGATCGGCATCGACAGGGCCAGACAGCCGACCGCCGAACCCGCCGTCAGCGGCACCGCCGCGCAGACCGTGCCCACCGCGTACTCCTGGAGGTCCAGGATCGGCACCGTCGCCGGCTGGCTGTCCAGCTTGGAGAACAGCACACGCTCGTTGGTGATGGTCCGTGAGGTGAGTCGCGCGATCTTGTGCCGGGAGAGATGGTCCCGGCGGCTCTTCTGGTCGAGCTGGGTGAGCAGGCACTTGCCGACGGCGCTCGCGTGCGCCGCCGAGCGGAAGTCCACCCACTCGTTGACCGCGGGCGCGTCCGGCCCGTCGGCGAACTGGGTGATCTTGACCTCGCCGTCGATGTACCGGCTGATGTAGACCGCCGCCCCGACGGAGTCGCGCAACTCGCTGAGCGTGTTCTGGAGTTTGGTCTCCAGGGCCTCCTCGCGGGTGCTGCCGGAGCCGAGCAGGACCAGCGAGTCCCCTATGACGTACGCGCCGTCCGAGACCTGCTCCACATAGCCCTCGCGCCGCAACATCGCCAGCAGCGGGGCGAGATGGCCCGTCGGCAGACCTGTCTCGCGGGCGATCTGGAGATCCATGACGCCACCGGCGTGCTTGGAAACCGTTTCGAGGACGCGCAGGACATAGTGCACCGAGTGGAACGGCGCGGTCGGCTCTGGCTTCAGCGCCACGGTTTCCCCCTAGCAGGTTGTGACCGCAAGCTTCTCTACCACGATAGCCGTCAAGGGCCCTTTCCGGGGCAGCTGTTGACCAGAATGACGCCCCTCCCGACGGCCTCATCTGGGGCGTATCGCATTGGCATATGCCAGGGTCACAACCACCCCGGAGGCCGGCCGCGGAAACGGGGGAACCCGGTCCGCTGAACGAGGACCGGGTTCCCCCGAATTCGGCGAGGTCTCGCCTGCGTGAATGCGCCGGGCGTACGCCTGTGGCGCCGCTACGGCGCGCATCCGCACCGCTACAGAACCGCGCTCAGGAACTCCCTGGTGCGCTCGTGCTCCGGGTCGCTGAACATCTTCTCCGGCGGCCCGGACTCGATGACCCGACCGGCGTCGAACATCAGTACGTCGTCGGAGATGTCGCGCGCGAAGTTCATCTCGTGCGTCACGCACAGCATCGTGATGTCCGTCGTGCGGGCGATGTCCCGCAGTACGTCGAGGACCCCCGCGACCAGCTCCGGGTCGAGCGCGGAGGTGACCTCGTCCAGGAGCAGGACCTGCGGCCGCATCGCGAGCGCCCGCGCGATGGCCACCCGCTGCTGCTGCCCGCCCGACAGCTGGCTCGGATACGCGTCGCAGCGGTCCCCGAGTCCCACCAGGTCGAGCAGCCCACGCGCCCGCTCGTCGGCCTCGTCCGTGGACAGGCCGAGCACATGCACCGGCGCCTCGGTGACGTTCCGCAGCACCTTCATGTTCGGGAAGAGGTTGAACTGCTGGAACACCATGCCTATGTTCTTGCGCACCTCACGGACATGGCGCTCGCCGGCGGGGACGAGTTTGCCGTCCTTCTCCTCGTGCGTGAGGTAGTCGCCGGCCACCTTGATGGTGCCCTCCTCCGGCCTGATCAGCGTCATCAGGAGTCTGAGGATCGTCGTCTTGCCCGATCCGGAGGCGCCGATCAGCGTCACGTGCTTGCCGGAGTTGACCGTGAAGTCCAGTGAGTCCAGGACCGTGTTGGACCCGAAGCGCTTGGTGACCTTGTCGAAGCGGATCAGCTCGCTGCCGTCGGCGGCGGGATTGGCCGTTTCCTTGTTGGCCGTGTCCTTCGGGGTGTTGAGGGGAGTGCTGTCAGCGGACAAGGCGACGCTCCAATGCTCGCATGAGAAGGGATGCCGGATAGGAGATGACGATGAAGGCCACACCCACGACGGTGAAGACCTCGACCGTCAGGAAGGTCTCCGAGGCGAACTGCCGTGCCTCGCCGAGCATTTCCAGTACTCCGATGACGAAGAGCATCGGAGTGTCCTTCAGCATCGCGATGACGTAGTTGCCCAGCGCGGGCACGACGCGCCGGATCGCCTGCGGGAGGATCACCGCGCCCCAGGTGCGGGACCTCGGCAGGTTGAGTGCCTTGGCCGCCTCCCACTGGCCGGCCGGGACGCCGTCGATGCCGGCCCGGTAGACCTCGGCGGTGTACGTCGAGTAGTGCAGGCCCAGGCCGACCACACCGGTGACCATGGCGCTGAGCGTGACACCCCACTCGGGGAGCACGTAGTAGAGGAAGAACAGCTGCACCAGCAGCGGGGTGTTGCGGACGAACTCGGTGATGATGTTCACCGGCCAGCGCACCACCGCCAGGCCGGATCGCTGGGCCATCGCCCAGACGAGACCGAGCGCGAAGGCGAGCAGCGCGCCCAGGACCAGTGCCTGGAGCGTGACGAGCAGGCCGTCCCAGAACATCGGCATGAAGTCGCCGACCGCGGACCAGTTCCACTGCATCAGCGCTCACCTCCCGCGGGCGCCGGAACGGCGTCCTGCTTCTGCTGGGGGATCTCGGCCTTGCGCCCGGCCCACCATGACGTCTTCTCGGGGCGCTGACCGATCCCGGCCTTCGCCTGCCGCTCCAGGACGCGCATACCGCGCGTGAGCACGAAGGCGAGCACGAAGTACATCAGCAGGATGACCGTGTAGACGGGCGCGCTCTGACCGGTCGCGTTACGCACCAGCGACGCACCGAAGGCGATGTCGGCCACGCCCATGATGGAGACCAGTGCCGTGCCCTTGAGCAGCTCGATCAGCAGGTTGTTGAACGGCGGGATCATCTCCGGCCACGCCTGCGGCAGGATGATCTTCCGCAGTTGCTGCGCGGGCGTGAAGCTCAGCGCGATCCCCGCCTCGCGCTGGGCGGGGGCCACGGCCTGCACCGCGCCCCGGACGACCTCGGAGCCGTACGCCCCGTAGGTGAGCCCGAGCGCCAGGGTCGCCGCCCAGAGGGGGACCAGCTGCCAGCCGAAGCCCAGCGGGAGTACGAAGAAGATCCAGAACATCAGGATCAGCGCGGACGTGCCGCGGAATATCTCGAAGTAGGCCCCGGATATGAAGCGCACGATCCACAGCCGGTGGGAGCGGGCGAGTCCGACGACCAGCGCGACCACGGCGGCCAGTGCCGCGCTGAAGATCGTCAGCTGGACGGTGATCCAGACACCTTCGAGGAGAAGTTTCCACAGGCCCCAGGTGATCTCACTCATGGCGCGCACTTCTCCTTCGCCGTGATGGTCGTCATCTGGTCCTTCGTGAAGCCGAAGGGCCGCATGATCTCCAGGAGCTCGCCGCTCTTCTTGAGCTTGTGCAGCTCGCGGTTGAAGGAGTCACGGAGGTTGGTCTCCGGGGACCGGAAGGCGAAGCCGCCGACGTCGATGACGGGCTTGCCGTCCACGATCGGTGTGACCTCCTTGGTCGCCTCGGCCCGGGTGCTCTCCGCCTCCTTGATGACGTTGAACACCGTGACCGCCGTGCCGGCGAAGACATCGACGCGGCCCTGCTCGACGGCGAGCAGCCCGGCCAGCTGGTCGGGCAGGGTCGTGATGCTCTTGACCCCGGCCTCCTCCGCGTAACCGATCTCCGCGTAGCCGACACCCGTCGCCATCTTGGCGCCGGCCTCGGCGATGTCCTGGTAGCTGTGCAGATTCTTCGGATTGCCCTTCGGCACGATGAACGCGTCGAGCATCTGGTACTCGGGGTCCGCGAAGATGACCTGCTCGCAGCGTTCCGGGTTGATGTACATCCCGGCGGCGACCACATCGAACTGGAGCGAGTTCAGCCCGGTGATCAGCGAACCGAACTCCGTGGCGAAGGGCTGGACGCTGTCCACCCCCAGCTCCTTGAAGATGCGCGACGCGATGGCCGGCGCGGAGCCGGTCATCTCACCGTCCTTGCCGATGTAGCTGTACGGCTGCTCACCGGCCAGCCCGAGGCGAACGGTCCCCTTGGCACGCAACTGGTCCAGGAGGGTCCCCCCGTCCCCGGTGTCGGCGGTGGCCACGCGGCTGCAGCCGCTGGTGGCCCCGACCGCCCCCGCGACACCGAGTGCCGCGGCACCCGCGAGCAGCGAGCGGCGCCGGAGTCTGCTTCCCGTGATTCCCGTGCTTCCTGAGTTGTTCCCCTTTAGTGGAGCCATAGGCGCGCGGCTACCCGGATCGCCCGAGGGTATGCGGATCATTTTCGGACCGATATGCCTATCGTTACCAACGGGGAGTCGGGTCCGTCCGGCCCGGCATTCGCACGGCCGGGGCGGGTATTCATGGCCGGACACAGGCTGAACCGAACCGACGAGAAGGGCGCGAAGAACCTATGAGCGACCGTTTCATCGAAGTGTCGTTGGACAAGCGCGGCGTACGCTGCACCGCCAAACTCCTCGACGACCTGGCCCCGATCACCTGCGCCGCGGTGTGGGACGCGCTGCCGCTGGGCGGTGACGTCTATCACGCCAAGTACGCGCGCAACGAGATCTACGCGCTGATGCCCGGGTTCGCGGCCGAGGAGCCGCCGTTGGAGAACCCGACGGTCACCCCCATTCCGGGCGATCTGTGCTATTTCACCTTCTCCGACACGGTGCTGGGCACCACGTCGTACGGGTACGAGGAGCAGGCCGCCCACCGGGGCCGCCGTACCGTCGTCGACCTCGCGCTGTTCTACGAGCGCAACAACCTGCTGATCAACGGCGACACGGGGTGGATCCCCGGCATCGTCTGGGGCTCGGTCGTCGAAGGGCTCGACGAGATGGCGGAGGCGTGCCAGGACCTGTGGCGCGCGGGCGCGGTGGGGGAGACCCTGAACTTCCGCCGGGCCTGAGCGCCGGGCCCGCCCGCCGGCCCGGCTCGCCCTCAATCGCCGGGCGGGCTTCACATGCGGCCCGGCCGCCAGGCGGGCCCGGTCGGCGATCCGCCGGCCACAGGACCTACGCCCCCGTCGGGGCCGGGAGCGCCGTCGCTCCCGACTCGTACAGCGCGTGTGCCGCCCGCATCACCAGCGCGTCCGCGTGGCGGGCGCCGATCAGCTGGAGGCCGATCGGCAGCCCGTCCGCGTCCACCCCGCACGGCACGGTCGCCGCCGGCTGCTGGGTCAGGTTGAAGGGATACGTGAACGGGGTCCAGCCGGTCCAGCGGCGGTGCCCAGAGTCCTTCGGCGTCTCGACGCCCGCCTCGAAGGCGGTGATCGGCAGGGTGGGCGTGACCAGCAGGTCGTACGTCTCGTGGAACCGGCCGAGCCGCCGGCCCAGCTCCATCCGCGCGTCCACCGCCGCCAGATAGTCCAGCGCGCTCTCCCGCGACCCGGCCGCCACGATCTCCCGGAGCCCCGGATCGAGCAGCGCGCGCTGCTCCTCGCCCAGCGACTGCGTCACCCGCGCCGCACCCGTGAACCACAGCGTGTGGAACGCCTCCACCGGATCCGAGATGTCCGGGTCGGCCTCCTCGATGTACGCGCCCAGCTCCGCGAGCCGCCCCACCCCGCGCCGTACCGCCGCCGCCACGTCCGGCCGCACCGCGACCTGCCCGCCGAACGACGGCGAGTACCCGATCCGCAGCCCCGCCACCCCCTGCGACAGGGCGGCGCGGACACCCGGCGCCGGGGCGAGCTGCGACCAGTCGCGCCAGTCCGCGCCGCTGATCACATCGAGCAGCAGCGCCGCGTCGGCCGCGTCGCGCGCCATCGGCCCGGCGTGCGCCAGCGTGCCGAACGCGCTGGACGGGTAGAGCGGGATACGCCCGTAGGTGGGCTTGAGCCCGAAGACGCCGCAGAAGGACGCCGGGATCCGGACCGAGCCGCCGCCGTCGGTGCCGATCGACAGCGGACCCGCGCCGAGCGCCACCGCCGCCGCGCTGCCGCCGCTCGATCCGCCGGCCGTCCGCGACAGGTCGTACGGATTGCGGGTCACCCCGCTCAGCGGCGAGTCCGTCACGCCCTTCCAGCCGAACTCCGGGGTCGTCGTCTTGCCGATCAGGACCGCGCCGTTCTCGCGCAGCCGGGCCACGGCGGGCGCGTCCTCCGGCCAGGGACCGGCCGGATCGATGGTCCGCGTCCCGCGCAGGGTCGGCCCGCCGCGCTGGAGGAACATGTCCTTCACCGAGACAGGCACCCCGTCGAGCAGCCCCTGCGGCGCCTTTCCGCGCCATCGGCCGGTGGACGCCTCGGCGGCGGCCAGCGCCTCGTCGGCGTCGACCCGGACGAAGGCGTTGACGAGCGGCTCGACCGCCTCGATCCGTTCCAGGGTGGCGCGCACCACGTCGACCGGCGAGAAGTCGCCCTTCTCGTACCCGGCCAGCAGCTGTCGTGCGGTGAGATCGGTGAGGAACATGGACTCAGTCATGCATGGGGACGTACCCACGTTTCTTGTCCACCACGTTAGGCAATGGCTCTCCGGACGCCCAAATGTCGTAAAGACCGACGAACTGCTCGCCCAGTCGGTCCCGCCAGCCGACGGTGTCACCGCTCATGTGCGGCGACACGATCAGTCCGGGCACATCCCACAGACGGCTGTCCGGTTCGAGCGGCTCCGCCTCGAACACATCGAGGGCGGCGCCCGCGATCCAGCGCTTGGACACGGCGTCCACCAGCGCGTTCTCGTCGACGAGCTGGCCGCGCCCCACATTGATGAAGCGCGCCGACGGCTGCATCAAACCGAAGAGACGCGCGTCGAACATGCCGCGCGTGCTCTCCGTGAGCGGCGCCGCGCAGATCACCCAGTCCGAGCGGGTCAGCAGCCGGTCGAGCTGGTCGGCGCCGTGGATTCCCGGGCGCGCCGTGCGCCCGGTGATCGCCACCGTCACGCCCAGCGCCTTCAGGGTCTCGGCGATCGCCCGGCCGATCGGACCCGCGCCGACGACGGTCGCGCGGCTGCCGGCGACCCGCAGTCCCTCGCGGTGGCGCCAGCGCCGCTGCCGCTGGAGTTCGAGAGTTCCCGGCAGGTCCTTGGCCATGGCAAGGACAAGACTTGCCACGTATTCGGCAATGGGCTCCTCGAAGATGCCCCGGGCGTTCGTCACCAATGTTTCGGAGTTGATCAACTCCGGGCAGAGCAGCCGGTCCACACCGGCGCTCGCCGTGTGGACCCAGCCCGGCCGCGGGCCGTCGCCCGGCCAGGCGAGACGGATCGCGTCCGAAGTGAAGTCCCACGCCAACAGGACGTCGGCCAGGGGGAGTTGGGCGGCGAGGTCGGACTCGTCCGCGTACCGGATCCGGGCCCGGCCGGTCAGCCGGCCGAGGCGCGGCGGCGGGTCGGCACCCAGGACGAGAAGCGTCGGTTCGGCCATCGGGAGGGCCCTTCTGAGCGGGGCGGGGATTTCCCCGAGGAAAATTCGGTGCAACGTATTTCCTGTGCGGATTGACCACGCTCGCATTCAGCTCCTACCGTCGTCAACAACAGCCAAAGGGGGCCGTGCGATGGATGTCTCCTTTCTGGGCGGACCACAGCCGCAGCGTGGTGTCGGTGTGGTCGCCCCATTCGATTTCGCTCTCGACCGCGAACTCTGGCGTTGGATGCCCGACGAGATCTCGCTGCGCCTGACGAGGACCCCTTACGTCCCCGTCGAGGTGTCGCTGGACCTGGCCAGGCTCGTGAGTGAGCACGAGACCCTCGGAGAGGCGGTGAGGGCCCTAGGCGCGTCCGAACCAGAGGTGATCGCGTACGCCTGCACATCAGGCAGCTTCGTCGGCGGTATCGGCGGCGAGCGGGCCATGTGCGAGGCGATGGACAGAGCGGGCGAGGTGCCCTCGCTCACGACGTCGGGCGCGCTGCTGGAGGCGCTCGAAGAGCTGGGCGCGAAACGGATCGCGCTGGTCACGCCCTATACGGAGTCGGTCACCGAGTCGCTGGAGGAGTACCTGGCGGAGGCCGGGGTAACCGTCACGGGTCGCGCTTTTCTGGGGCTGACCCGGCACATCTGGAAGGTGCCGTACCGGTCGGTCGTGGACATGGCGCGGCAGGCCGTCGTCGGTGCGGCCGACGCGCTGTTCATCAGCTGTACGAACCTGCCGACGTACGACGCGATCCCGCAGTTGGAGGCTGAGCTGAGGATGCCGGTGCTGTCGGCGAACCAGGTCACGATGTGGGCGGCCCTGCGCAGAATCGGCGCGCACGCGGTCGGTCCGTACCAGGGCCTGCTGCTCAACCCGCCTCCGGTGCGCCATGTGCCTACGCTGGAGGGGATGGGAGAACTTCCCGAGATCTCGGGAATCTCCGAGGTCCCGATCGCCGAGATCGCGCGGATCAACGAGATCTCCGAGATCAGCGACATCCCCGGTATCGCGGAGATGGAGCGGATGGAACCGGTCCAGCAGATGCAGGACAGCCAGCCGGTCCAGCCCGGTGAGTGGGCGCAGCCCTCCCAGCCGGACGCTCCGACCGAGGAACAGGAAGGGTGGACATGACGACCGTCGGACTTCTCTACCCCGGCCACTCCGCCGAGGACGACTACCCCCGTCTGGAGATGCTCTTCGACAGCGACATCAGACTGCCCCTCGTCCACACCGACATCGGCGAGGACGCCCACCGGGTCGACGCGCTCCTGGAAATGGGCGCGGCGCGGCGGCTGGCGGACGGCGTCGAGGAGCTGCGGATGGCGGGCGCCGAGTCCGTGGTCTGGGCGTGCACGAGCGGCAGCTTCGTGTACGGCTGGGAGGGCGCGCACGAGCAGGCCCGGAAACTGGCGCTGGAGGCGGGACTGCCGGCTTCGAGCACGTCCTTCGCCTTCGCGCACGCGGTCCAGGCGCTGGGCGCGACCCGGGTCGCGGTCGCCGCGACCTATCCGGACGACGTGGCGGGTTACTTCGCCGCCTTCCTGAAGGCGGCGGGCATCGAGGTGGTCTCCACGCGCGGCAGCGGCATCATCACGGCGGCCGAGGTCGGCACGTGGGGCCGCGACGAGGTACTGGCCCTGGCCCGCGAGGGCGACCACCCGGACGCGGAGGTGGTCCTCCTCCCGGACACGGCGCTGCACACGGCGGCGTACCTCCCGGAGCTGGAGGAAACCCTGGGCAAACCGGTCCTCACCGCGAATCAGGTGACGGTCTGGGAGGGCCTGCGGCTGGTGGAACGCCGGGCGTGGGCGCCGAAGCTGGGCACGCTGTTCGCGAGCAAGCCGTAGTGACGTTCTCCCGCCCGCCGCGCGGCGGGTGGGAGGCGCACGGGCGGCGGGAATAAAACGGAGCGGGCCTCCTGTTGGTGCGGGTTGTACGCAGATCCCGCACCAGAAGGGCCCGCACCGGTGGTTGACGCAATTCGAGGTACGGCGCTGGGCAGCGCGCCCGTGCCGCTGTCCGTACTGGATCTGGTCACCGTCGGCAGCGGGAGCACCGCGCACGAGTCCCTGCGGACCAGTGTCGAGATCGCCAAGCTCGGCGAGCGCAGGGGCTACCACCGGCACTGGGTCGCCGAGCACCATTCGATGCCCGGCGTCGCCTCGTCGTCGCCCGCCGTGATCCTGGCCCATCTCGCCGCCCACACCGAGCGCATCCGGCTCGGCTCGGGCGGCGTCATGCTGCCCAACCACGCGCCGCTGGTCATCGCCGAACAGTTCGGCACCCTGGAGGCCCTCGCCCCCGGCCGGGTCGACCTCGGGCTCGGGCGGGCGCCCGGCACCGACGGGGCCACGGCCGCCGCGCTGCGCCGTACCGACCGGCTGAACGAGGGCGCCGACGACTTCCCGCAGCAGCTCGCCGAACTCACCCGCTTCCTGGACGACGACTTCCCGAACGGGCACCCGTACTCCCGTATCCACGCCGTCCCCGGCCCCGTCCAGGGCCCCGCGGCCCGGCCGCCGATCTGGCTCCTCGGCTCCTCCGGGTTCAGCGCCCGGCTCGCCGCGACGCTCGGGCTGCCGTTCGCCTTCGCGCACCACTTCTCGGCGCAGAACACCATCCCCGCGCTGGACCTCTACCGCGAGTCCTTCCGGCCGTCCGCCGTGCTCGACGCCCCCTACTCGGTGATCGGCGTCGCCGCCCTGGCCGCCGAGGACGAGAACGAGGCCCGCCGCCAGGTCCTGACCGGCGCGCTGTCGATGCTGCGGCTGCGCACCGGGCGCCCCGGGCTCGTCCCCACGCCCGAGGAGGCGGAGGCGTACAGCTTCAGTCCTCAGGAGCGTGACTTCGTCGACGGCTGGCTGACGAACATGGTCCACGGCACCCCGGACGCCGTCCGCGCCGGACTCGACGACCTCCAGAAGCGCACCGGCGCCGACGAGTTGATGCTCACCGCCAACGCCCACGGCGGTGAGGCACGGCTGCGCAGCTACGGCCTGATCGCCGACGCGTACGGCCTGCCGGCCTGACCGAGTCCGCGTACGGGGTCAGACCGCCGGCGGGCTGACCCCGATCATCTCCGCGATCCGCTCCGGCGACACCGCCCGTGAGTAGAGCCAGCCCTGCCCCGTGTCGCACCCGATCCGGCGCAGCCGCGCGGCCTGCCCCGCCGTCTCCACGCACTCCGCCGTGACGGTGAGGCCCAGCCGGTGCGCGAGATGGACCAGCGTCTCCACGATCGTCTCGTCCGCCGGATTGGGGTGCACGCCCTCGTCGTAGCGGAAGCCTCGTACGAAGGAGCCGTCCAGCTTCAGTACGGAGACGGGCAGCCTGCTGAGATACGCGAGGTTCGAGTAGCCGGTCCCGAAGTCGTCGATGGCGATCCGTACACCCATGTCGCTCAGCGCCTGGAGCGCCTGGAGCGGCCGGCCCGCCGAGCCCATCACCGCCGACTCGGTCAGCTCCAGCTGCAGCAGATGCGGCGCGAGACCCGTCTCGGCGAGGATCGCGGCCACGTCGGCCACCAGGTCGGAGTCCCAGACCTGCCGTACGGCGACGTTGACGCTCACGAACAGCGGCCGGTCCGCCGGGTGGTCCCGCTGCCACTGGCGGGCCTGCAGACAGGCCGTACGAAGCACCCACCGCCCGAGCTGCACGATCGAGCCGTCCTCCTCGGCGATCCCGATGAAGCGGTTGGGCGCGAGGATGCCGAACTGCGGGTGGTTCCAGCGGACCAGCGCCTCCACGCCGTGGACGACCCCGTCGGCCATTCCCACCAGCGGCTGGTACTGGAGCACGAACTCCTCGCGCTCGACCGCCGGGCGCAGTGTGGACGACAGCGCCTGGCGGGTCATCCGGTGCGCGTTGCGCTCCGGGTCGAAGAGGGTCCAGCGCGCCTTGCCGTCCGCCTTCGCCCAGTAGAGCGTCGTGTCGGCGACCTGCATCAGACCGGTGGGTGTGGTGCCGTCGGCGGCCCGTTCGACGACGCCGATGGACGCCGAGACCGAGAGCCGCTGCCCGGCCAGGTCGAAGGGCAGCTGGAGGGCGGCGAGTACGGCGCGGGCGAGATCGGCGAGCTGTTCCGTACCGGCCGAGTCCTCGACCAGGATCGCGAACTCGTCGCCGCCGAGGCGCGCGACGAGGTGATGGCCGCCGCGGCTGTGCGGGTCGTTGTCGGCGCACTCGGTCAGCCTCGCCCCGACGGCCGCGAGCAGCCGGTCGCCGACGCGGTGCCCGAGGGTGTCGTTGACGGCCTTGAAGCCGTCCAGATCCAGATAGCAGAGACCGATCCGCCCTGTTCTGCCATGGTCGTACGACGATTCGAGCGTGGTCGACAGCCGCTCGAAGAACAGCGTGCGGTTGGGCAGTTGGGTCACCGGGTCGTGCATCTGGAGATGGCGGAGCCTGGCCTGGAGTTCACGGCGCTCGCTGATGTCCGTGAGGGAGAGCAGGACGCTGCCCCCGTCGGGCAGGGGCGCGACGGTGACCTCGGCCCACAGCGCGCGGCCGTCGGGGTGCTTGAGGCGCCGGGTGCAGCGGAAGCGGGAGCGCCGGCCGCGCAGGACCTCGTGGTACGCGTGCCAGGTCCGGTCGTCGGAGGCGAGGTCGACCAGGTCGGCGGCGGCGCGGTCGCGCAGCGAGGCGCGCTCGGTGCCGATCAGCTCGGCGAGGGCGTCGTTGGCGGTGACGACGGTGCCGCGGCGGTCGACGACGGCCATGGGGAGCGCGGCGGCGTTGAAGGCGGCGCGGTAGTCGCTCCGGTCGCGGTGGCTCGCGTCGGGGTGGCTCGTGTCGGGGTGGTCGGGGCGGTCGCCCGTGTGACGTGGAGCGCGTCGGTCGGGGGTCTCGCGGGAGCCGTCCGCCGTTCGCGGTTCGCCGAGTACGAGGCCCGTACCGTCCGGCCTGCCCAGAGCATCACGTTCCGTGACCGACGGCGTGCTGGAATCGGGTGCCGCGACTGCCGCATGCCGCGGCCCTTCGGAGGTTCCGCTCACGGCTCGCTCCCGCGGTGCAGTGGTGTCGTACAGGGGTGTGATTCGGGATGATCGGCGCAGGAAAGCAGGAAAGTGTGCCGATCATAGAGGCTGGCCGGTCGGCCGTTCCAGCTCTCCGGCGGTGAACCCGGACGCGCGCTGTCGGCGCCGGTCGCTGGGCGATCGTTTCTGCGCGGCTGCGGCGCGGGATGTCTCCGGATGTCTTCGGTCTGATCGATTGTGACTTTCCGTGATCCGTCGGGGGTGTCGTTCCACTCACCCAACTGGGCCAGCGGAACAGGGCGTACAGGAGCAAACCGGCACAAGGTGGGTGAGCTGTCCCGCATTCCGCAGCCGGAGGTCCACGTGGAGCGTCGCCCGACACCCGGGGGAGTGGAACGGCCGCGCCTGCGCAGTACGGCCGCGGCCTTCACCTCCCTCGTCGCGGTCGCCGCCACCTCACTGGTGGCCGGCCCCGCGGTGGCCGCCAACTCCGCGGGGCCGTGCGCCCTGCCGCGTACCGCCGCGCACCACTCGCTCGGCCTCGACACCTGGAACGCCTCCTATCCGCGCCCGGCCAGGACCCTCGACGCGGTCATGGTCTTCCTGTCTTTCCCGGACGCCGTGCCGCGAACCGAGCCCGCCGATCTGGTGGCCGACCACTTCCCGACGACCAGCAGATTCTTCGAGCGGGCGTCGTACGGGAAGTTCGCCCTGCGCCCGCACCCCCGGCTCCAGTGGATCGCCATGCCCCGCGCCTCCACGGACTACGCCATAAAGCGCGACTGGGACCCGGCGATGCGCACGGCGTACCTGCGGGACGCGCTGGCGGTCGCCGATCCGGTGATCGACTTCTCGCGGTACGACGTCGTCTATCTGGTCGCCGACCCGGACGCGCCCGGCGTGGACTCCGACGCGACGAAGGTGGTCAACTTCGATCACCCCCTGAGCGCGGACGGCACGGAGATCAAGCGCGTCGTCACCGTCTTCGAACGGCACCCGCCGGACCGCAACGTACTGGCCCACGAGACCGGGCACGTCTTCGACCTGCCGGACCTCTACCACCGGCCGACCGACGGCAAGGGCGACTGGGACACCCATGTCGGCGACTGGGATGTGATGGGCAGTCAATTCGGCCTGGCGCCGGACCTGTTCGGCTGGCACAAGTGGAAGCTGGGCTGGCTGGAGCGGCGACAGGTCAGCTGTGTGAAGCCGACGGGCACCAGCATGCTCACCCTGGAACCGCTGGACGCCGCGCCCCCGGCCGGCGCGAGCGCCGGGACCCGGCTCGCGGTGGTCAGGACGGGCGAGCACTCGGCCCTGGCGATCGAGGCGCGCGGCTCGACCGGGAACGACGCGACCACCTGCACCGAGGGCGTGCTGATCTACCGGGTGCGGGGCGAGGCGGAGTCGGGCGGCGGCCCCATCGAGGTGGTGGACGCGCACCCGGACAGCGAAGCCTGCTGGGACCAGTCGGTCTACCCGCCGCTGGCGGACGCGCCGCTGGAGATCGGGGAGACGTTCACGGTGCCGGGGGAGGGCACGAAGGTGGAGGTGGCCGACCGTACGCGGACGGGGGCGTGGACGGTCAAGGTCACGACGGGGGTGTGACGGCGGCGGCGGCGGTCGTGGGGGTGCGGTGCGGTGTGCGGTGTGCGGTGCGGTGGCGGTGGCGGTGTGTGGACACGAAAAAGCCCCTCGCTCTCACGAGGGGCTTTTCCTGTCTGTGCGCCGCCAGGGACTCGAACCCCGGACCCGCTGATTAAGAGTCAGCTGCTCTAACCAACTGAGCTAGCGGCGCTTGCTGACGTCGTAGACCTTAGCACCAGGATCGGTGCGAAGAAAAATCGATATGACAGGCCCCTGGGCGGACCCCGAACGACGCCGCCGCGCAGCTCAGGGACGCGAACCCGGCGCGCTCGGCACCGCGCCGGTCCGTGGTCGGGTGACCGCCGTCCGTACCGTGGGGCGGCTCGCCCGTACGCACGCCCACAGCAGCACCTCGGGGCCCGGCAGCCACGGATGACGGGTGTCGGGGGCCACCACCCAGCGGGGCGCCGGAGTGCCGCCGGGGACCAGCGACGGCACGGTCACCGCGTCGCCGGAGCCGTGGCAGAGCAGCGGCGGAACGGCCGGCGCGGCACCCTCCGGGGCCGAGCGCCCCCACTCCTCCCAGGACAGCAGCGACGGCAGCCGCTGGGCGGTGCCGGGCGCCGCGAACAGCATCATCCGCCCCCGGTGCGTGGCGACCGGCCCCGAGCCGGGGCCCTCGGACCACAGCCGGTCGAGCATGCGCCTGCCGAAGATCGCGGGCACGTTCACGACGTCGAAGACACCGCCGCAGGGCAGCACACCGGGGGCGGTCGGCCTGGCCTCCCAGAGGGAGAGCGTGGAGCGGGGGTACGGCCCGGCCGAGGCGAGCCACCCGGCGCCGGCGGCGGTCACCTGCGCGGTGTGATGGTGCCCCTCCTCGCGGAGGTAGTTGAAGATGTCGGTCCGGCGCTCGTCGTCGCAAGCACCCGGACTCAGGGGGGATTCATCTCGCAGCCATGCACTCATGGCGACTACGTCTACCTGGAGTAACCGTCCCGTTCCGGGGAGTTGTCGGAAACCGGGACAGGGTGGTGCGGGAGGGCGTAACCTACGCCCCGGCATATGCCAGGCGGGTGGCCGGAAATACGCCCTCGTCACTCCCCGGGCGTGCGCCCGTTCCGCAGCAGGTCACGGCCGAACTCCACCATCTTCTTGGCGTAGTCCTCGGTCCACTGCGCCCGTTCGGCGATGTCCGCGGCCGTGAGCCGGTCGAACCGCCGCGGATCGGCGAGCTGCGCGGCGGCGACGGCCTGGAACTCCACGGCCCGGTCGGTCGCCGCCCGGAAGGCGAGCGTCAGCTCGGTGGCCCGGTCCAGCAGCGCGCCCGGGTCGTCGATCGACTCCAGGTCGAAGAAGTGCTCCGGATCGGAGGCCGCCTCCGACGGCTCGAACAGCAGCGGGGCGGGCCGCAGCCGCCGCTGACTCGACTCGGATTCCGCCATGTGGTCCTCCTACTGCTCCTGATGCGGGTGGCTGCGCTGTCGTCCGTACGGCTTCGGCCACCGTCCATTGTCCCGCCCCGCGCAAGGGGGCCTCAGGACTGCCACGCCACCCGGTGCTCCGCCAGGTGGGAAAGCACCGCGTGGTTCGCCTCCCAGCCATCAGGGAACTTGATCGTCACTCCCAGCTGCACCGGCTCCGTCGACGGGTGTTCGTCCAGCAGTTCCGGGACGCCCGCGCGGCAGACCACGATGCAGGCGTGGCGGTGGCGGGACGTGAGCACGCACAGGCGGCCCGTCTCCAGGTGGAACGCCGTCGCGTCCGGGCGGCCCGACAGCGGGTGCAGGACGACCGTGACGTCGAACTCACGGCCCTGGAGGCGGTTCGCCGTGTCCACGGCCACCCCCGTCACCCCCAGCTCCGTCAGCGCCGCGCGGATCGCCGCCGCCTGGTCGCGGTGCGCCGTGCCGACGGCCACGCGGTCGGCCGTCAGCGGCGCCGCGTCCGGGCCGCGCTCGCCGACCGTCGCGCCGCCCCGGTCCAGCAGCCGGCGGACGACCAGGGCCACCGCCCGTACCGCCTCGGGGTCCGTACGCGGCGTACGCCGCGCGGGCAGCTCCAGCAGTCCCCAGCCGGACGCCGCCGCCTCGTCCACGACCCGGTCCGGGCCCGAGCCGTCGGACGGCACGGCGAAGGTGAGCCGCCGGTCCGCCGGGCCCGTACCGCTGCGGAACGGCGTGTACGGGTAGAACGCGTCCGACACCAGCGGCGCCGCCGACGACGGCAGCCGCCACGACACCGGCAGCCGGTGCTGCGGCAGTTCGGGATTGTGCGCCAGCAGCGTGGCGACCGCGCTCGCCGACGGGTCGTAACTCAGCCCCGCCCACTGGTCGGCGCCGACCACGCTGAACGGGTCCAACTGGCCCGGGTCGCCCACGAACAGCGCCCGCTCGAACAGCCCGGCGACGGCGAGCAGCGCGTCCGAACGCATCTGGTACGCCTCGTCCACGATCGCGTGCCGCCACGGCTCGACGCCCTGCACGTGCGCCCACTTGGCGGCCGTCGACACGACCACGTCGAGGCCCGCGAGATCGGCCGCCTTCGCCGACTTCCGTACGGAGGGCAGCTCGTTGAGCGACGGGTCGTAAGGGTCCGGGTCGTTGCTGTGCAGTCGGCCCACCGGCAGATCGGGGGCCTTCTCGGCGAGCCGGGTCACCAGGTCGTCCACCTGGGCGTTGGTCTGCGCGACCACCATCAACGGCCGCCCCGCGGTGGCCAGTTCGAGCGCGGCCCGCACCACGAGCGTCGACTTCCCGGCGCCGGGCGGCGAGTCGACGACCACGCCCCGGTACGCCCCGTACAACGTGTCGTACAGGATCGCGTCGGTCGCCCGCGCGGCCTCCGCGCCGGGGTCGAAACCGGCGCGGTCGGATGCGGTCGTGGCGGTCACAGGAAGTCCTCCTCGGTCACCGGGTCGGGAAGCGGCAGGGGGAGGGCGAGCGGCGGCGCGGGCGCGTCACCGGCCGGCGTACGCGACTCAGGCGGCTGTACGGCTCCGAGGACGGGACCGGGCCCGTCGGCGCCACCGGCCCCGGTGGCGGGAGCGACCCCCGCCCCCTCCACGCCCGGCGGCCCCCCGTGCGTCCACGGCGTCTCCTCCGTCGACGGCAGCTTCGGGCCACCCCGCTGGTCGTGTTCGAACAGGGTCCAGGCGATCCGGTCGCCCTTCTCCGGGAGCGACCCCTCGACCGGTTCCCTGCCACGGCCCATCCGGTCCGTCAGCCGCACCACCAGCGTGCCGTCCGGCTCCCGGCCCACGAACTCCGCCGACTGCGGCTTGCCGTCCAGCGAGCGGTAGACCTTCGTGCGCTCGCCGAGCTGGGGGTGGTCCTCGCTGTACAGCGTGATCAAGGGGCGCGGACTGGGGCGCTTGCTCTCGCTGTAGGCCATCACCACGTCCGTCACCTCCCCGACGAACGCCTCGCCCGACAGACGGCGCCCCGCCAGCACCAGCGGGTCGTCCAGCGCCTCCTGCGCCTCCAACTGCGCCTGCGCCGTCTCCCGCGAGGCCAGCTTCTGCGCCGCCGTCACCGCGTCGTCGTGCCGGGGCTGCGGCGGTTCGCCGGACCGCACCCGGTCGCGGTGGCCCGTGAACGACCAGCGGTCACGCGTCCACCGGTCGGCGACCCGCGCCCCCTCCGGCAACTCCCGCAGCAGGTCCAGCCCCTGCCACACCGCGTCCCACGTCGGCCGCAACTGGCTCTCCAGCAGCGCCCGGATCTCCCGCTCGGCCCGGGTCAGCCGGCCCAACTGCTCGTCTGCGCCCAGCCCGTCCTCGGCGGCGCCCAGCGACTGACGCGCCCGGTCGTACTCGTCGATCGCCGGCGCCAGCAGCCTGTTGTCGAAGGCCGGGTCCGTCGCCGGACCGGCGGGCGGGCACAGCAACTGGCCGCGGCGGTCCCGGTCCGTCTCCGCGCGGAGCGCCGCGTCCCGGCCCGAGCCGCCGTCCGGCGGGTCGACCCAGGCCAGCAGCGCCCCCAGATGCTGGTCCTCCAGATTGGACTGCCCCGTCGCCCAGTGCCTGTTCAGCAGATCGGTTGCCGCCAGCAGCAACGACGAACCCGGCACCCGCGCCCGCTCGCCGTAGTGCGTCAGCCAGCGGCCCAGCAGCGGCACCCGCGCGGGCGCCGGATACGGCGTGTCCGGGTCCTGCTCCGCCGTACGCCGGAACCGCATCGAACGCCCCAGCAGCCGTACGAAGTCGACCCCCGGCCGGTTCGGCACGATCAACTGCGGCGCGTCCACGCACAGATCGACCTCGACCTTGACGCGCTTGCCCGTCTCCGGGTCGGTCTCGTTCCGCTCGGCGGGCTCCACGTCGTCCGCGTAGGCGTCCAGATGCGGCAGCAGCGCCTCCGCCAGATCGGCGAGGAACGCGAAGCGCAGATCACGGTCGCGCGGCTGCGCCACGGTCAGCAGCCGGGGCGACTCGCGGTCCGTACCGACGAGCGCGCCCAGCGGGGCACCGGCCTCACCGGCCGTGGTGAGCGGCACGAACACCAGCGGGCGATCCGACAGCCGCCGATGGCACACGGTGGCCAGCGGCTGCGCGCGCCCGCTCTCCACCGCCTCCAGCCGGGCCAGGGTGTTGATCAGCGACATCCGGCGACCGCGCCTTCCGGGACGGACGCCAGCGCCTCGGCGCGCAGCGCGGCGGCCCGGCGCAGCGCCACGACCGTCGGATCGTCGTCGTCGGTCCGGGCGCCGGGGTCCGTCCCCGGCGCCGTCTCGCCGCGCGCGGCCGCCAGCACGGCGCCGACCGTCGTCAGGCCGCCCAACTCGCCCCGTACACCCCGTCCCAGCGCCTCCACGGCCCCCGCCGAGCGCGCCCGGCCCCGGCAGTGGAACGCCAGCTCGCACGCGGCCAGGCACTCCGGCGCGTACGCCGCCGTCACCGAGTCGACCGCCGCCGTCAGCTCCGCCGGCGAGCATCGCTCCAGGTCGAAGCTGATGCCCTCGGGCAGGGTCGCCGCGAGGTCCTCGATCCTGGTGAGCCGGGTCAGCTGCCGGCGGGTCACCGACAGCTGTTTCCGTACGTCCACGACCGACGCGGTCGGCAGGTTGGAGAAGTCCCTGGGGCAGACCAGCAGCACCGAGTGGTCCACCCGGGCGCCGGTCACCCGCACGGCGACCCGCTCCAGGGCCAGCACGTACACGGCGGCCTGCCGCGCGGCGGCGCCCACCTTCGACGGGTCGGCCGAACTGTCGATCATCGGGAAGGACTTGATCTCCACGACCGTCCACCGGCCGTCCGGATGCACCACCACGGCGTCCGGCTCCAGATAGGCGGGCGAGCCCGCCACCTCCAGCGCCAGCAGCGGATGCACGAGCAGCGTCCACGCGCCGGACGCGCCGGGCTTCGCCTCCGCGCCGGTCGCCTCGCGCAGCGCCAGCGCCGTCCGCGCGGCGCGCCCCTCGGGACCGGCCGCCGACAGGTCGGGCACGAGCACCTCACCGGGCACCGGCGGCGGCGATCCCGCGCCCATGCGCTCGTGCAGCAGCCGCATCAGCTCCGTACCGCCGTCGGCCTTGACGCGCGCCTCGAACGCGTTGCCCCGCATGAACGCGAACTGCGACTGTCCGAAAGGCGCGGGAGAGCCGAGCGCCGCCGCCAGCGCAGTCTTGTCGACCCCGGCCCCGTCCAGCAGGGCACGGCGCCCGCAGCCGGGATTGGCCGCCAGGGCGGCCAGCGCGCGGGCGTCCAGCGGATGCGGCGCGACGTCCGGTCCGCGCAGCTCAGCGAGCCGCTGCCGGAGCGTCGTCGGTCGCGGCTCCGGAACCGCCGGGGGTGCCGGTGCTGCTGTTGGTGCGGGTGCGCTGCCCGGGGAATCGCTCACCCGCGGAAGTCTCGCATCCGTCACTGACAATCGGAGGTTTGACCGGGGAGTTGGCCGAAGTCGCCGAATGCTTCGCGACCGCGACGGACGCCCGCCCGGGGCCCGGCAGCAGCGCGAGTCGCGCCACGAACGCGTAGCGGTCGGCCGCGCGTGCCCAGCCCCGGTCGGCGGCCCGCAGCGCGGGACCCGTCAGCAGCGCGCCCGCGCCCATCACGGCGCCGCCGGCGACCGCGTCCAGGAAGTAGTGGTTCGCGGTGCCCATCACGACGATCACCGTGAGCACCGGATAGACGAGACCCAGGACCCGCACCAGCGGTGTCTTGCCGTGCCGCCACAGGAGCACCCCGCACCACAGGGCCCAGCCGACGTGCAGGCTCGGCATCGCGGCGTACTGGTTGGTCATCCCGCCGAGCCCGCGCGGTGCGCTCGCCTCGGCGCCCCACCAGCCGTACGAGCTGTACTGCGCCATCGTGTCGACGAAGCCGTAACTGGCGTCGAGCAGGCGCGGCGGGCACGTCGGCAGCAGGGTGAAGCCGATCAGACCGAGCAGCGTGGACAGCATCAGCCAGGTACGGGCCGCCCGGTAGTGCGCGGGGCGGCGGCGGAAGATCCAGATCAGCACGGCCGGGGTGACGAGATAGTGCAGCGAGGCATACGCGAAGTCGGCGGGTATGCCGATGGCCGGCGTGCTGGTGAAGAGCCGGTTGAGCGGATGCTCGGCGTTCAGGAAGAACGCCTTTTCTATTCGCAGGATCGCCAGACCGTGGTCGACGGCGGTCGAGACATCACCGCGCGCCAGCAACCGACCCGCCGAGTACGCCGCGTACACCACTGCCAGGAGCAGCAGTTCGGCCCACCAACGGGGCCGGTGGGCGGTGCGCGCACGGGCGGTCTGCGGCATCCGGAACGCTCTCCCTCATCTGTTTACGCGGCCTTCCGCCGACGTTCAACCGTACGGTGTAGGCCGCCGCGCGCAAGCGAGGGGTCCCCCCTACGAACCCTCGTGCGTCAACGTAACCCCCGGGGACCGGAGGTCGGCTGCCCATGGGGACGCCGAGATCGTCCCGGAGGTTGCCCGCCGTTCAGGTGCGGGATGATGGGACGGCACCTGTTTGTGTACCTCAGGGAGAGCTTCCATGGCACCGCGCATCCTCCTCGCCCGGCACGGTCAGACGGCGTGGTCGCTGTCCGGCAGGCACACCGGCAGGACGGATGTCCCTCTGCTCGACGAGGGCAGGCGCGGCGCGAAACTGCTCGGGGAGCGGCTGCACCGCGAGCCGTGGTCGGGGCTGCCCGACACGGAGATCCGCACCAGCCCGCTGCTGCGCGCGAGCGACACCTGCGAACTCGCCGGGTTCGGCGGCCGGGCGCGGCCGTGGGACGCGCTGATGGAGTTCGACTACGGCGCGTACGAGGGCATGACCCCGGCCGAGATCCAGGCGGTGCGGCCGGGCTGGTTCATCTGGCGCGACGGCGTCCCCGACGGGGAGACCCTGGCCGAGGTCGCGGCGCGCGCCGACGAGGTCGTGGCGTGGGCCCGCTCGGCCGACCGCGACGTGCTGGTCTTCGCGCACGGCCACATCCTGCGCGCGATCGGCGCGCGGTGGCTGGGGGAGGACGTGTCGTTCGCGTCCCGGATCCGGCTGGCGCCGACGTCGCTGTCGGTCCTGGACTGGGCGTACGGGGCGCCGGCGATCGACATCTGGAACGACACGGGGCACCTCGCGGGCTGAGGGCCTGTTGTCCGGCTGTCCTCGATCGCCGGACGGGCTTCACCGCCCCCGGCTCGACGTCGACGCGTGGCGGTCCAGGAACCCGCCCACCTCCGCCGTACGCCGTCGCGGCAGCAGCACCCGCACCATGCCCGCGAGCATGCCCTGGATACGGGACGACTGGACCTCGTCCATCAGGTCGAGCACCTGGTGCCCGGTCGCCGCGGCCTCGTCCAGGAGGCCCGCGCGCGCCAGGTCGGTGGCCAACTCCGCCCGGTAGAGCGCGAGATTGCGGGTGAAGTGCGGGTCCTGGAGGACCGTGGCCCGGTACGCGTGCCGGGCCGCCGTCGACCAGTCGCCCAGCGCCGCCCGGCACTGCGCCTCCAGGGCCTCCAGCTCGGGCTCGCCGAAGAAGGACATCCACTCGGGGTCGGTGTCCGACGTACCGCGCTCGAAGAGCGCGTGCGCCTGCCCGAGCGACTGCTCGCAGCCCGTACGGTCCCCGAGCCCGGCCCAGCCGCCCGCCTCGCGCAGCGCGAGGAGCGACAGCAGCCGCGGCGAGGCGAGGTCCCGTGCCGCGTGCCGGCCCGCCTGCGCCGCGCGTACCGCCTCACGGTGTCTGCCCGCGTCCCGCGCCAGGAACGCCGTGTTGCAGAACGCGTGCGCCTCAAGTCCCGGGTCACCGGCGACCCGTGCGGTCGCCAGCGCCTCCGCGTAGTGCGAACGCGCGTCGTCGAACCGGCCCGAGTCGTGCGCCAGCCAGCCCACCGAGATCGCCAGTTCGCCCGCGCTCGCGTGCAGCCGGTCGGCCGTCGCGCCGTGGGAGACGGTGCCCGCGTCGAGGAGCGCGTACGCGGTGCGCAGCGGCTGCGCCGCCCGCCGGTACAGACCGTCCGCGCCGTGCCGGTCGTCCAGCAGCCGGATCCGGCGTACCGCCTCCTCCAAGGCGCTCACCTCGGCCTCGCCCGCCCGTCGGGGGCCGGGCACGGCGGCGGTCGCGGGCGGGGCGCCGAGGCCGGCGCCGAGGCTGAGAGAGACCGACGCCATCGACGCCGTGCCGTTGGTCATGAATGCGCGACGCCGCACGTCGCTCTCCTCGCTGATGTCACCGGTGTCGCTGTACATCGGGGTCGGGTTCGAGAGGGAGGCCGGCGCCGGGCGGGCGTCGGCCGTGGCCCCGGACGCCCGGCCGCGTACGCTCTCGCGGGCCGAGAAGCCCAGGTCGGCCAGGGTGAGGCCGGGGAACATATGGAGGAAGACGCGTTCGTACGCGTAGTTGGGACAGCGAATTTCGCCGGCCTCCACCCGACCGATATAACGTGCGTCGCAGGCGACTTGTTCACCGATCTCCCGCGCGGACCTGCGTACGGCCGCCGCGAATTCGCCCGGTGAGCGGGGGCCGCGCAGCCGGCGGAAGGGGAGATTGGGAACCGCCCGGGTCGACACCATGGCCGAGACCTCTCTTGGAACACCCTTGGTCCTGCGTACCGGTTCAGCCGGTGACCGGTTCCGGCACTCCGGCGTTCCGGCGTCCAAGAACGTACCTGTTGTAACGAGTTGCTTACACAGGGTTTGGCTACAAACCGGATATCTCACCCACGATCTGCCATGAACTGCCATCCTTTGCGGCGGACTCCTGCCGTAGCTGTTGACGCCGCGACGCGTTGAACCATGTGGAGACGCGCCACGTGTTTCCTCGGCGAGGAGGGGTTCCCTTGTTGGAGTTGGAGGTCGGTATGAAGACCAGTGACAGCTCATGGACGACTGCTCAGCACAAGCCCACGGCCGAGGCGGGCGATCCGCCGCCCGGTGACGCTTCTCACGGGCACCACGGCGTGCCGTGCGACCTGGTGACCGTGCCGGCCCGCCAAGGGCTGGAGGCCGTCGACATCCTGCGCCGAGGCGCGGGCGAGGCCCCGGCGGTGGGGCCCGTGCTCCTCGACGTCAACTGCGACAACCTCGGGTTTCTGGTGCCGCCCGGCACGGCGGCGGGCTGGGACATGCCCGGCAGCGCGTGTACGGAGACGGCCGGCCGGGGGCTGCGTGTCCCGGCCGAGCCGCCCGTCACCGGCGGCGCCTGGCTGCTGCCGCCCGACGCCGGGGTCGGGGAGGTCACGGACCCGGCGGTGCTGCGGGAGGCCCTCGGCGAGGCGGCCCGGCTGATCGAGGCGGCGGACGGCCACCGCTGACGCGTCCCGGTGCCGGCCTGCCGGTGAGCGAGCGTCGGTGAGCGCGTGCCGGTGTGAACGCGTGCCGCTGCGCGCCGCCGGGCGATAATGGACCGGTGGCGAAGAATCCGGCGGCGAAGAACAGGCGACGTGGACGAGGTGTCCCCGGGCCCGAGACCGTCACCGAGCCGGTCGACGGCGGCCTCGCCGAGCTGGTGCCCGACCGTGAGCGCTCCCGCGCCTGGACGCTGCTGATCGACGGCGCCCCGCAGTCGCACGTCGACCTCGCCGAGCCGACCCATCTCTCCTTCGCCTACCAGCGCAGACTCGGTCATGTCGCGGACCTCGTCGCTCCCGCCAACCAGCCGCTGCACGTGGTGCACCTCGGCGGTGGCGCCTTCACCCTCGCCCGTTACGTCGCGGCGACCCGCCCCCGGTCCACTCAGCAGATCGTGGAGCTGGACGCGCCGCTGGTCCAACTCGTGCGCAGGGAACTGCCGCTGGACCCGGCCGCCCGGATCCGGGTCCGCTCCACCGACGCGCGGGCCGGACTCGCCAAGGTGCCCGACGACTGGGCGGACCTGGTGATCACGGACGTCTTCGACGGAGCCCGTACCCCGGCGCATCTCACCAGCGCCGAATTCCTCGCCGACGTACGGCGGGTGCTGCGCCCCGGCGGCGCCTACGCGGCCAACCTCGCCGACGGGCCGCCGCTCGCGCATCTGCGGTCCCAGATCGCCACGGCCGCCACCGTCTTCCCCGAACTGGCGCTCGCCGCCGACCCCGCCGTACTGCGTGGCCGGCGCTTCGGCAACGCCGTACTCCTCGCGTCCGACCGGGAGTTGCCCGTCGCCGAGCTGACGCGCCGGGTCGCGGGCGATCCGCATCCGGGACGGGTGGAACACGGGCGGTCGCTCACGGACTTCACCGGCGGCGCGGCGCCCGTCACCGACGCGAACGCCAAGCCGTCACCCGTACCGCCCGCCGGTTCCTTCGACTGAACACCCGCGTCGACGCCCGTGCTCCGTCGGCGACCTATCGCTCGTCGACCTGTACCCGCGGCGCCGAGTCGTGCCACGTGCAGAAGACCGAGACCTCCCGGTCACCCTGCGTGAACGTCACCCGGATCCAGAGGTCCTGCTTCCACACCTGCATCTGCCACCCCGCCTCCGGCGTCGCCGAGACCAACTCGGCCGAGTCGGTGCCGAGATCGAAGACGACCCGCCCGCCGTCGACCGGATAGCTCCGCACCTCACCGTTGGCGGCGGAGTCCGCGCCCGTGTCCGTCGGCGGCGCCTTCTTCGACGGCTTCGCGGGCGGTGTCGCCGAGGGCTTGTCGTCGGAGGTCCTGGACGGCTCCGGGGACGCGGTGGCCGACGGCGAGGGCGGCGGGCTCGGCGGGCGGTGCGTCGAGGAGGACCGCGGCCGGGCGCGCTGCGTCGTCGCGCTGTCCCCGGTGATCGGCAGCGCCCGCGGCCTGTCGTACACCGTGCCCACCACGACCGTGTGCACGCCCCACCAGGACAGCGTGACCGCCGCCCCGGTCGCGAGCGTCCACGCCATGGCATGTACGAGTCCTCTGCGCATCGGGGCCATACTGCACCACCCGCCCCGCGCCTGTCCCCGGATGGCGTACGGTGCCGCCCATGCCAAGTGTGCTCGTGGTCGAGGACGACCAGTTCGTACGCTCCGCCCTCATCAGGCACTTGACCGACGCGTCGCACACCGTACGCAGCGTCGGTACCGCCCTGGAGGCGCTGCGCGAGGTGGCCCATTTCCGCTTCGACGTGGTCATCCTCGACCTCGGACTGCCCGATCTCGACGGGTCCGAGGCGCTGAAGATGCTGCGCGGGATCACCGACGTACCGGTGATCATCGCCACCGCGCGGGACGACGAGGCTGAGATCGTACGGCTGTTGAACGACGGCGCCGACGACTACCTCACCAAACCGTTCTCGGTGGAGCACCTGTCGGCCCGGATGGCCGCCGTGCTGCGCCGCTCGCGCGCCACCGCCGACGACCCGCCCTCGCGCGTCATCCGCGTCGGCGGACTCGCCATCGACCCGCTGCGCCGCCAGGTCGAACTCGACGGGAAGCGCCTGGACCTGACACGCCGTGAGTTCGACCTGCTGGCCTTCCTCGCCGGACGGCCCGGTGTCGTCGTCGGGCGCAAGGAACTGCTGGCCGAGGTGTGGCAGCAGTCGTACGGCGACGACCAGACCATCGACGTCCATCTGTCCTGGCTGCGCCGGAAGTTGGGCGAGACGGCGGCCCGGCCCCGCTATCTGCACACCCTGCGCGGCGTCGGCGTGAAGCTGGAGCCCCCGGCCCCCCGGACGCCGTCGTCCGGCCCCGGCGCGTACGAACCACTGTCATGAGATGGGCGCTGGTCAGGGTCTCGCTGGCGGTGACCGCGATGGTCGTGCTCGCCTTCGCCGTCCCGCTCGGGCTCGTCATCAAGGAGATGGCCAAGGACCGCGCCTTCTCCAACGCCGAGCGGCAGGCCGCGACCCTCGGCCCCGTCCTCTCCATCGCCCAGGGCCGCGAACAGCTGGAGTGGGCCGTCGAGTCCAGCCCCATCGGTGACACGGGACAGCTGGCCGTCCATGTGCCGGCCTCCGGCGAGCCGGGCAGCGTGCCCATGGAGATCGGCACCCGCCGGGCCGCCCAGAAGGACCTGCGCGCCACCGAGGAGCTGGGCAGGGCCTCCATAGCCGACGTCAGCGGCGGGTCCTCGCTGCTCCAGCCGATCGCGATCTCCACCGGGAAGATCGCCATCATCGAGGTGTTCGTCCCCGAGGACGAGGTCTCCAACGGCGTCGCCACCGCCTGGCTGGTCCTCGCGGGTGTGGGCATCGCGCTGATCGTGGGCTCGGTCGCCGTGGCCGACCGCCTCGGCGTACGGATGGTCCAGCCCGCCCAGCAACTGGCCGGCGCCGCCCATGACCTCGGCGAGGGCCGGCTCGGCGCCCGCGTCCCGGAGAAGGGCCCCACGGAGCTGCGGTCCGCCGCGATCGCCTTCAACTCGATGGCCGACCAGGTGGTCCAACTCCTCGCCAACGAACGGGAACTTGCCGCCGACCTCTCGCACCGCCTGCGCACCCCGCTCACCGTGCTGCGCCTCAACGCCGCGTCACTGGGCGAGGGCCCGGCCGCCGAGCAGACGCGCGCGGCCGTCGCGCAGTTGGAGCGCGAGGTCGACACCATCATCCGTACGGCCCGCAAGGCCAAGCCGCAGACCCGCGCGACGATGCCCGGCGTGGGGTGCGACGTCTCCGAAGTCATCCGGGAGCGGATGGACTTCTGGTCGGCGCTGGCCGAGGACGAGGGCCGGACGGTACGGCTGGCCGGGGTCGGCCGCCCCGTGCGTATCCCCGTCGCCCGGCCCGAACTGGCCGCCGCGCTCGACGCGTTGCTCGGCAACGTCTTCCGGCACACCCCGGAGGGCACCGCCTTCGCCGTCGACGTCCACCACGCCGACGACGCCGTGATCGTCCTGATCTCGGACGCGGGCCCCGGGATCGCGGACCCCGAGGCGGCCCTCGTCCGCGGCAACAGCGGCGCCGGCGAGGGCTCGACGGGGCTCGGGCTCGACATCGTGCGCAGGGTCGCGGAGTCGACCGGCGGAGACGTACGCATCGGGCGCTCCATGCTCGGCGGCACGGAGATACGGATCTGGATCGGACTCGGCGGCCGTGGCGCCACGCGGTCCACCGGGGAGCGCCGCGGGCACCGGCTGCGGCGTCGGCGGGCCGATCATTAATCCGCTCCCAATGGTTCCTTAAGGGGACCTCAAGAAGGGCAACGCCCGTCCGCTATCGGTGACTTGTCCGGATCGGGGCGGCTAGCGTGCTGAACGCGAGACCGCACCACCCGCGCGGCTGCCGCCCCCACCGGTCGCCACCCCACCGCGTCCCGGCCGGCCACCCGACCCCCCACCCGGCCGGGACGCGCCCCTGACACGTCCTACGCGGCCGCGTCCGGCAGGACGCCCGTCTCCGTCAGACGCGCGTACCAGCGGGCGCTGGACTTCGGCGTACGCGACTGCGTCTCGTAGTCGACGTGCACCGCGCCGAAGCGCTTCCCGTAGCCCCGCTCCCACTCGAAGTTGTCCAGCAGCGACCAGAGGAAGTAGCCGCGTACGTCCGCCCCGTCGGCCATCGCGCGGTGCGCCGCCGACAGATGCCCGTGCAGGAAGCGGATCCGGTCCGGGTCGTGCACGGCGCCCTCCGCGTCCGGCTTGTCGTCGTACGCCGCGCCGTTCTCGGTGATCACCAGCGGCACGTCGGGCGCCTCGCGGGTGTAGCGCATCAGCACGTCGTACAGCCCGGTCGGATCGACCGACCAGCCCATCTCCGTCACCTCGCCCGGCGGCTGATGGAACGTCACGGACTCGGCGCCCGGCCAGGGGGACTTCTCGCCCGCGCCGTGCGCGTGCCCGTGGCTGTCACGGCGGGAGGCGTCCGCGCCGGTGCCCGCCGCGGCCGACACCAGGTGCGGCGTGTAGTAGTTGATGCCCAGCCAGTCCAGCGGCTGGTGGATCGTCGCCGTGTCCGCGGGCTTCACGAAGGACCAGTCGGTGATCCGCGCGGTGTCCTTGAACAGATCCTCGGGGTACGCGCCCGACAGCATCGGCCCGGTGAAGATCCGGTTCGCCAGCGCGTCGATACGGCGCTGGGCGTCCAGGTCGTCCGGCGACTGCGAACGGGCCCGGACCGCCGCGGCGTTGTGGCAGACGGTCACCTGCGCGCGCCTGGGCAGCACCGTCCGCAGCGCCTGCGTGGCCAGCCCGTGACCGAGGTTGAGATGGTGCGCGGCCCGCAGCGCCAGCACCGGATCCGTACGGCCGGGCGCGTGCACACCGGAGGCGTACCCCAGAAAGGCGCTGCACCAGGGCTCGTTGAGGGTCACCCACCGGTCGACCCGGTCGCCGAGCGCGTCACCCAGGATCCGCGCGTACTCCGCGAATCTGAACGCCGTCTCGCGCACCGGCCAGCCGCCCGCCGTCTCCAGATCGTGCGGCAGGTCCCAGTGGTAGAGGGTGAGGACGGGCCGGATACCGCGCTCCAGCAGGTCGTCGACGAGCTTGCGGTAGAAGTCGAGACCGCGCTGCACGGCCGGGCCGCGCCCGATGGGCTGGACGCGCGACCAGGAGACCGAGAACCGGTACGCGTTCACCCCGAGGTCCGCCATGAGGCGCACGTCCTCGGCCCGGCGGTGGATGTGGTCGGCGGCGGTGTCACCGGTGTCGCCGTTCTCGACCTTGCCGGGCGTATGACTGAAGGTGTCCCAGATCGACGGGGTACGGCCGATCTCCCGCGCGCCGCCCTCGATCTGGTAGGCGGCGGTGGCGGTGCCCCATATGAAGTCGGACGGAAAACTGAGGGACATGGGTGCGCTCCGGGTCGGGGAGTGGGCGGGTCGGCCGCGGGTCGGCGAACCGGGGAAAACACGCGGTCAGCCCTTCACCGCACCTGTCATGATGCCACCGACGATGTGCCTGCCGAAGATCACGAAGGCCAGCAGGAGCGGAAGCGTACCGAGCAGGGCGCCGGCCATGATCACCGACTGGTCGGGAATGTAGCCGCGGCCGAGGCCCGTGAGCGCGACCTGCACGGTGGGGTTGCCGTTCTGGGTGAGCGCGATGATCGGCCAGAAGAAGTCGTTCCAGGCCAGTACGAAGGTCAGCATGCCCAGCACGGCCATCGCCGGCCGCGCCGCCGGGAAGACGACGTGCCACACGACCCGCCAACTGCTCGCGCCGTCCACCCGCGCCGCCTCGACCAGCTCGGTCGGCAGCGCCCGCACCAGATACTGCCGCATGAAGAACACCCCGAACGCGCTGACCAGCGTGGGCAGCACGACGGACTGCAGCCGGTCGGTCCAGGACAACTCGGCGATCAGCATGTACAGCGGTACGACACCGAGTTGCGGCGGCACCATCATCGTGCCGATCACCAGCAGCAGAAGCAGATTCTTGAACCGGAAGCGGAGCTTGGCGAAGGCGAAGCCCGCGAGCGTCGAGAACAGCACCGTCGCGGCGGCCACGGTGCCCGCCACCAGGAGCGTGTTGAACAGCGCCGTACCCATGTTGGCGTCGGTCCAGGCGATACGGAGATTGCGGACGAGATTCCCGCCGAACCAGAAGGGCGGGGGAGTCTGTGCCAGCCGCGTGGTGTTGCGGGACGCGGCGATCGCCGTCCAGACGAGGGGGAACAGCGAACCGGCGGCGAACAGGATCAGTACGGCGTAGGTGAGCCGCCCCGCGTGCCGGTGCCGCCCGGCGGCGCGCCGCGTTCTCGAAGTCGGTTCTCCTGTGGCGGTCATGAACTCCTCCGCAGCCGGCGGGCGACGAGCCAGTTCACCGCGCCGATGATCAGCAGGATCAGGAACATCGCCCAGGCGATCGCCGAAGCCCGGCCGAGATGCAGATTCACCCAGCCCTGCTCGTACAGATAGAGCCCCAGCGTCTGGAACTGATGGTCGGAGCCGCCCGTCGCGCCCGCGCCGCCGTTGAACAGCAGCGGCTCACCGAACAGCTGGGTCGCGCCGATCGTCGAGACGACACAGGTGAAGAGGATCGTGGGACGCAGGGACGGGATCGTCACATGCCGGAACTGCTGCCACCGCGAGGCCCCGTCGAGCGCCGCCGACTCGTACAGCTCGTCGGGGATCGACTGCATCGCCGCCAGATAGATCAGCGCGTTGTAGCCCGTCCACCGCCACACGACGATGGTGGAGACCGCCAGTTGGGACGTCCATGTGCCGTTCTGCCAGTCGACCGCGTCGAGACCGGCCAGCCCCAGACCCCAGTTGATCATTCCGTGGTCACGGCCGAAGAGCAGCACGAAGACCAGCGTGGCCGCGGCGACACTCGTGGCGTACGGCGTCAGGACGGCCACCCGGAAGAACATCGAGCCGCGCAGCCGGTGGTTGAGGAGATGCGCGATGCCCAGCGCGATCAGCAACTGCGGGACGGTCGAGAGCAGTCCGATGGTCACGGTGTTCCGGAGGGCGTTCCAGAAGAACTCGTCGCCGAGCAGCCGCGAGAAGTTGCGCAGGCCCACCCACTCCATGTCGTCGGGCGCGGTGAGTTCGACCCGGTGCAGCGAGGCCCAGCCGGTGTAGAGGAGCGGGAAGAGGCCGAAGACGGCGAAGAAGAGGAAGAAGGGCGCGACGAAGGCGTACGGGCTCCACCGCGTGTCCCTGCGGTGCCACCGGGCGCGCCGCTCCCGTCTCCGCTCCTCCCGCCGCCGGTCCGGGCGGCCGGCCGGCTCCGGAAGCGGCGCCGTGCCCTCCTCCCACCCGGAGGGCACCACCGTGGTCGCGTCACCCGCCACGCCCGTCATGTCGCTCACTGGTCCAGCGCGTTGTCGATCGCCTTCACCGCGGCGTCCCAGCCCTGCTTCGACGACCGGCCCTTCTGGTCGACCTGGAGCATGCCGACGTCCGCCAGGTTCTGGGCGATGATCAGGTCCTTCGGACCCACGATCTGGACCGGCACGCCCTCCGCCGCGCCCGCGAAGATCCGCCCCATGGGCGCGTTGCCGAAGTACGCGTGCCGCGCGCCGGAGACGGCCGGCAGGTCGTACGCGGCCTGGGCACTCGGGAAGCTGCCGCGCCGCTCGAACAGCTTCGCCTGCTGCTCGGGCGCGGTCAGCCAGGCGACGAGCCGGGCCGCCGCCGCCTTGTTCCGCCCGGCCTCGGGCACGGTCAGGAACGAGCCGCCCCAGTTGCTCGGCCGGGGCGCCGCCGCCACGTCCCACTTGCCCTTGCCCGCGGCGCCGGCCTTGTCCTGGATGTAGCCGAGCATCCAGGCCGGACAGGAGACGGTGGCGAAGGTCGCGTTGGCGAAGCCCTGGTCCCACGCGGGTGTGAACTGCTGGAGCTTGCCGGTCAGTCCCTCGCGGGCGAACTCGGCTGCGGTGTCCCAGGCCCGCCGTACGGCCGGGTTGGTCTTGTAGACGACCTTGCCGTCCGCGTCGTAGAAGCGCTTCTCGTTCCCGCCGGTGATCGCCGCCATCACCCCGGACGCCGAGTCGACGAAGACCGTCCCCCTGGGCGCCCGTGCCTTGAAGCGCTTCCCCACCGCCAGATACTTCCGCCAGTCGCCCGCCCACAGCTTCCCGACGGCCGTACGGTCGGTGGGCAGCCCGGCCTTGGCGAAGAGGTCCCGGCGGTAGCAGATGCCCTGGGGCCCGATGTCCGTGCCGAGGCCGACGGTCCTCCCGTCGGCGGTGGTGGCCTGCGACCACTTCCAGGGCAGGAAGCTGTCCTTCCGTACGCCCTCGGTCCGGCCCAGGTCCACGAGCTTGCCGGCCTGGGTGGCGGTGATCTCGGCGATGTTGTTGACCTCGACGGCCTGGACGTCGGCGAGTCCGCTGCCGCTGCCGAGGTGGGTGAGGAGCTGCGGGTAGTAGTTCTCGTTCCGCTCGATGGACGTCTGCTTGATGACGACGCCCTTGTTGAGCTTCATGTACTCGTCGTACAGCCCGGCCTCCTTGAGACCGAAGGCCCCGAAGACTCCCACGGTGAGCGTGGTCCCGCCGTTGCCGTCACCGCCGCCACTTGTGCCGCCGCCGCTCGTCGCGACGCCGACCGCGGGCTCGGCCGGGTCCTCGGCACATCCGGTGAGCGGCCCGGCCCCGAGCGCGGCGACGACCGCGAGGCCCACCAGCCGACGGGACGCACGGGAATGTGTGCGCATGACGTCCTTCCCTGGACGGACGTGGGAGCGCTCCCACGGAACGGGTCGAGCGTCCCCGCTCACATGGGAGGTGTCAAGGGACCGGGCGGCGACACGACGAAGGGCCGGTCCGCTCGCGCGAACCGGCCCTTCATTCGTCAGGGTGAGTAACGGGACTTGAACCCGCGACATCCTGGACCACAACCAGGTGCTCTACCAGCTGAGCTATACCCACCATGCCCGGTCAATCCTGTGCCCGACCGGCCGAGAAAAAGTGTACAGGGTCCGCGAGGGTGCTCGCGCCCGAGTTATTCCGGGCGCCGAGGGGCCGTGCGGCCGGTGCGCCTCGCCGCGTACCCGTCACGGCGTACGACACCGTGTACGTCACAGCACGTGCTTCGCCGCGATCGCCTTCGCCGTGTCCGAGTCCGGGCCCGGCTGCGGCACGAAGACCGCCTCGCGGTAGTAGCGCAGCTCCGCGATGGATTCGCGGATGTCCGCCAGCGCCCGGTGGTTGCCGCTCTTCTCCGGGCTGTTGAAGTAGGCGCGCGGGTACCAGCGGCGCGCCAGCTCCTTGACCGACGAGACGTCGACGATCCGGTAGTGGAGGTAGCCCTCCAGCTCCGGCATGTCCCGCAGCAGGAAGCCGCGGTCGGTGCCGACCGTGTTTCCGCACAGCGGCGCCTTCCCCGGCTCCTTGACCTGCTCGCGTACGTACTCCAGCACCCGCTGCTCGGCCTCGGCCAGGGTGGTGCCGCCGGCCAGCTCGTCGAGCAGGCCCGAGGCGGTGTGCATCTGCCGCACCACCTCGGGCATGGTCTCCAGCGCCGCGTCCGGGGGACGCACGACGATGTCGACCCCTTCGCCGAGCACGTTCAGCTCCGAGTCGGTGACCAGGGCGGCCACCTCGATGAGTGCGTCCTCCGTCAGCGAGAGCCCGGTCATCTCGCAGTCGATCCACACCATTCGATCGTTCATACGCCTTACCCTACGGTGCGCTCCGCTGACCGGGCAGGCTCGGGCGGCCCTGACCGGAGGCGAACGCCTCCGAGTAGGACTTGACCGGCTCCGGCACCGACGACGAGGCCGTCGCGGAGCCGGACGGGGAGGCTGCCGCCGCTGTCCGCCGGAGCTGCGGGGACGCCTGCGCCGGCACGTGGTCCACCGGGGACGACGCGAGCTGGTCCCCGTGCGGACGGCGGGCCCGGTAGGCGGCCCGGTACGCGGCGGGGGACGAACCCAGCTGACGCCGGAAGTGCCCGCGCAGTGCCACCGGCGAGCGGAAGCCGCAGCGGCCGGCGACCTCGTCGACCGAGTAGTCGGAGGTCTCCAGCAGCCGCTGCGCCTGAAGCACGCGCTGCGTGATCAGCCACTGCAGCGGCGCGCTGCCGGTGAGCGATCGGAAGCGGCGGTCGAACGTCCTGCGGCTCATATAGGCGCGGGCCGCCAGAGTCTCCACGTCGAACTGCTCGTGCAGATGCTCCAGCGCCCAGGCCACGACCTCGGCGAGCGGGTCGGAGCCGATCTCCTCTGGTAAAGACCTGTCCAGATAGCGCTCCTGACCGCCACTGCGCCGCGGTGGGACGACGAGCCTGCGCGCCAGTGCCCCGGCGGCCTCCGTCCCGTGATCCGTACGCACTATGTGCAGACACAGATCGATTCCGGCCGCCGTCCCGGCGGAGGTGAGCACATCGCCGTCGTCGACGAACAGCTCACGCGGATCCACATGGACGGACGGATACCGCTTGGCCAGCGTCGGCGCGTACATCCAGTGCGTGGTCGCCGGTCGGCCGTCCAGCAGGCCGGCCGCGGCGAGCACGAACGCGCCGGTGCACAGTCCGACGATCCGGGCGCCTTCCTCGTGCGCTCTGCGCAGCGCGTCGAGCGCCTCCGGCGGCGGCGGCGAGGTGATCGACCGCCAGGCGGGGACCACCACCGTGCCCGCTCTGCTGATCGCCTCCAGGCCGTAGGGCGTGGTGAGTTCGAGCCCGCCGGTGGTGCGGAGCGGGCCTTCCTCCCCACCGCACACGAGCAGCCGGTATCGCGGAACCCCGGCATCCTGGCGGTCGATGCCGAACACAGAGAGCGGAATGGAGCTCTCGAAGATGGGCCCACCACTGAACAGCAGCACAGCGACGACTTCCCGGCGGCGACGGCCGGAAAGCTTCCGTGCTGACTCCGGTGCGGCAATGGAGTCCTGGCTCATGGCGCTAAGCCCCCCTCGGTGTTCGCGTCTCCCCGTTCGTGTCGGGTCTTTCGCTCCTGCACGATTCCCCTCGGTTTTGCACGGGACCCCACTCTTCGCTACTCATGATCGAATCTACTGCGTCCCGTGGTGCCGGCGTGACAAGTTCTCCATCCGGCGCTATGTCGACAAGGCAACTTGGCGCGAAGCATTCGATCACGAAGCGTTCCACCCGCACGGCCCACAGGGAAGTGCGCCTCGCGCGCATGGCCCGTCCCCGTAGGCTCTTCGCGGCCGGAAAGAGGCTCTCTGCCCTGGTGGCAAGGGGGTTGGCAGGCCATTTCGCCAAGGATGGGTCTCAGGGGTGAAGTTGGCTGAAAACTTACGGGTGTGCGGACCAGGAAGCGTCAGTCTCCCGGCGTGCTCCGGCCACGCGTCCGCGCGCCCCGATGCGCCCCCTGGGGCCTGGTGTTACCCGCCGTACGTTGGGCACGGAGCGACTGCTCCGAGCGGCGCAGCAGGAGCCGGCAGACCGCCGTCACGGCGAGAAGGCCGAGCGCGGGCACGGCGGCCCCGCCGACGGAAGTACCGAAAACGACAAGCACCACCGGCACGAGCACACAGCTGAACGCGGCCCAGCGAACCACATCGCTCGCGGACTCGGCGGACGCCGCGGACGCGCTCGATGTGGCCGACGCGGACTCCGGGCCCGAGGGGGAGGCGTGGTGGTGCGGTCGTACGGACACGTGAGCTCCCTGGTGACGGGGGTGGCTGTGGTGACTGGAGTGACTGCGTCGACTACGGGGGACCCATGATCAACGAGACGTCCGGCCGTCCGGTCACTTACCACCCCCCGGGTGGCCCGCCCTCCGGGTCGTCGCTCACGCCCCCCGCCGGGTCCCTGTGTACCTGCCATCCGGCGTTGCGATCCCTGACGGGCTCGGGCATGCTCCCCTGGGACGCCGCGACCGCGGCGGCGGTCCCTGGGCGAAAAAGAGGAGTGTCGCCGTACCCTTGGGGGTAAGGGGTTGGGAAGATGATTCCCAGACACAGCTTTGTTGCCCCGTCAATTGTTGCTCCTTCACACAAGGACCTTCCTCGCCGAGACATCGATGGCCGGTCACGAAATCCCCGAACCCGCTGACCGCGAGCAGTTGACCGACCCCGCGTCGGACCTGCAAGCGGCCGAAGAGACGCGCCACTCCTGTGATCCCGCCTTCCGGCACGGAGTGGTCGTCGGCTTCGACGGCTCGACATCGAGCGAGCGCGCGCTGGCGTACGCCATCGGCATGGCCCGCAGGCTGGGCTCAGCCCTGATCATCGTGCATGTGGCCAACCGGCTGCCCACCACCGTCTGGGCGGGCTGCGAGCCGCCGGTCTTCGTGGATGTGCCGGACCACCGCACCGAAGTGCTCGGCCTCGAACTCGCCTGCGCCGACTACCTCGCCGAGGTGCCGTGGATCCTCGTCGAGCGCGGCGGCGACATCTGCCACGAACTCGAAGAGGTCGGCCAGGAGTACTCGGCGGACGCGATCGTCGTCGGCTCCACGCACGGCATCGTCGGACGCATCTTCGGCACGGTGGCGGGACGGCTGGCACGACGGGCCCAACGGCCCGTCGTGGTCATCCCGTAGCCGCGTCTCCTCGACGCCGGTTCTACTCCACCGTCACGGACTTCGCGAGGTTGCGCGGCTTGTCGATGTCCCGGCCCAGTGCCAACGCCGTGTGATAGGCGAGCAGTTGGAGCGGGATGCCCATCAGGATCGGGTCCAGCTCCGTCTCGTTCTTCGGTACCACGATCGTCTGGTCGGCCTTCGGCTGCTCCTGGTGCGCGACCGCCAGGATCCGGCCGCTGCGCGCCTTGATCTCCTCCAGCGCCGCGCGGTTCTTCTCCAGCAGATCGTCGTCCGGCACGATCGCCACCGTCGGCAGCGCCGGCTCGATGAGCGCGAGGGGGCCGTGCTTCAACTCCGAGGCCGGATAAGCCTCGGCGTGGATGTACGAGATCTCCTTGAGCTTCAACGAGGCCTCAAGTGCCACCGGATAGCCGCGTACCCGGCCGATGAACATCATCGACTTCGCGTCCGCGTACTCCTCCGCCACCTTCTTGATCTCCGCCTCGGACTCCAGGATCTCCTCGATCTGGGCGGGCAGCCTGCGCAGCCCCGCGATGATCCGCTTGCCGTCGGCGACCGACAGATCCCGGATCCGGCCCAGGTGCAGCGCGAGCAGCGCGAAGGAGACCACGGTGTTGGTGAAGCACTTGGTGGAGACGACGCAGACCTCGGGGCCCGCGTGCACGTACACACCGCCGTCGGTCTCGCGGGCGATCGCCGAGCCGACGACGTTGACCACGCCGAGCACCCGGGCGCCCTTGCGCTTGAGTTCCTGCACGGCGGCCAGGACGTCGTACGTCTCGCCCGACTGCGACACGGCGATGTAGAGCGTGTCGGGGTCCACGACCGGGTTGCGGTAACGGAATTCGGACGCGGGCTCGGCGTCCGCCGGGATCCGCGCCAGCGACTCGATCAGCCCGGCGCCGATGAGACCCGCGTGGTACGAGGTCCCGCAGCCGAGGATCTTGATGCGCCGCACCCCGCGCGCCTCGCGCGCGTCCAGATTCAGACCGCCCAGGTGCACGGTCGAGAACCGGTCGTCGATCCGGCCGCGCAGCACCCGGTCCACGGCCTCGGGCTGCTCGGAGATCTCCTTGTGCATGTACGTGTCGTGGCCGCCCATGTCGTACGACTCGGCCTCCCACTCCACGGTGGTCGGCGTGGCCGAGGTGCGCGAGCCCTCGGTGGTGTACGTACGGAAGTCGTCGGCCTTGATGGTGGCCATCTCGCCGTCGTCGAGCGTGACGACCTGGCGGGTGTGGGAGACCAGCGCGGCGACGTCGGACGCGACGAACATCTCCTTCTCGCCGATGCCGAGGACGACGGGCGAGCCGTTGCGGGCGACGACGATACGGTCGGCGAAGTCGGCGTGCAGGACGGCGATGCCGTACGTGCCCTCCACCAGCTTCAGCGACTGGCGGACCTTCTCCTCCAGCGTCTCGGCCTGGGAGCGCGCGATGAGATGGGTCAGGACCTCGGTGTCGGTCTCGGAGAGGAAGACGACACCGTCGGCCTCCAGCTTCACGCGCAGCTCGGTGGCGTTGTCGATGATGCCGTTGTGGACGAGGGCGACCTTGTTCTCCGGGTCGAGGTGCGGGTGCGCGTTCTCGTCGCTCGGGGCGCCGTGGGTGGCCCAGCGGGTGTGCGCGATGCCGGTGGTACCGGCGAAGCGCTTGGGGACGCGGGACTCCAGCTCCCGGACACGGCCCTTGGCCTTGACCATCTTCAGGGCCGCGGGCTTGCCCGCCGTCGCCTTGCCGGTGATGACCAGGCCGGCGGAGTCGTAACCCCGGTACTCCAGCCGCTGCAGGCCCTCAAGCAGCAGTGGAGCGACGTCGCGCCTTCCGATGTAACCGACGATCCCGCACATATCAGTCTCTGCCCCTCCGTCGATGTTCTGTGGTGATGCGGTGCCCGGCCCAGCCCGCTCAGCCGGCTCAGCCGTAGACGATGCGCCGGAGCTGTCTGAGGGACAGCTCCGGCGGTGCCACCGCGCGGTGCGGCAGCTCGGCCGCGATCCGCTCGAAGATCTCCGGGTTCGTGGCGCCGCCGGCCTGTAGCTCGCGGTGTCTGCGCCGGACGAATTCCTCGGTGGTCTCGTCGAAGTACGCCAGCACGTCCAGGATCACCCGGGCCGCCTCGCCGCGCGGGAGCGCGGTGCTGCGGACCAGATGGTCGACGAGGTCGTCGTGGGACGAGGGTGAACGGCGTTCGAGCACCCGTAGATACTGCGGGCGCGCGGGGCTCTTTGCAAGAATCCTGCCCGATTCCGGGCAGGAGTGTTCATGATCTCTTGCGTGGTGCGTGGCGCGGGCGTTTTCGGGGCGGTAGGTGGAGCCGTACGCGGAGCCGTACGCGGAGCCGTACACGCAGCCGCATTCGCAGCCGAATTCAGAGGCGCTTCAGTACGGCCTGCTTGGCGGTCGTGAACTCCTCCGCCGTCAGGATCCCGGCCTGGTGCAGCTCGCCCAGCTCACGCAGTCTGCGCAGCAGCGCGTCATGGTCGTCGCCACTCGCCGGGGCGGGGGCCGGCACGGGGACGGCGTCGGCCGGCTCGGGTGCCTTGGCGAGGAGGGCGGGCGCGGGGGTGTCCGCGTTGGGGTGCGGCAGCCGGGCGACCACGGCGGCGGCCACCAGCGCCATCAGCGGGTCCTTGCGGAAGCCGTACAGCTCCACGGCGTGCGGGTCGTACTTCGGAGCCGGGGAATTGCCCCGGCCGACCCGGAAGCGCAGGAAGCCGTTCTCCATGCCGGCGCTCGGCCGCCACTCCACGGCCTCCACATCGCCGAGCGAGAGGGTGGTGGTGCCACGCGAGGACTTGGACTCCTCGGTCTTCCAGTTCCACTCCAGACGGATCTCCTCGCCGTCGAAGGTGGCCGTGCCGTCACCCGCGCTCATCGTGATCGGCAGGGACGGGCCGGGCAGCAGATAGTGCCCGGTGGGACCCGAGTCGACCTCGTCGAGCAGCAGGGAGTTGCGCACCTCGTCGACGAAGTACTCGGCGACGCCCGCGCGGTCGTTCTCCACGGTCAGCTGATACGGGTCGGAGCCGTCGTCCAGCTTGCCCCCGGCGACCCTCGTGAGCGGGTCGGCGCCGTCGCGCAGCCGCAGCCTGAGCCGCCCGGACTTACGGCCCTGCTCGAAGGTCACGCCCGCCAACGCCCGCAGCGGCACGGCGACTTCGCCGAGTGACTTGCGCAGCAGACTCACCCGCTTGTCGCTGCCGGGCACTATGCGCACCGTGTCGCCGTCGAAGGTCCAGGTGCCGTCCTTCTGGATGATTTCCGCCATGCGCCGATTCTTCCATCGAGGGGCCGAAGCAGGTGTCGAAGAAGGTGCGGAAGAAGGTGCCGAAGAAATGGTCTACACCTTGACCACGGACGGGGCTCGGGGTTCCGATGGGAAGGTTCGGGCGCTACGCACCACCGTCGTGGATCCACAGTCGTGAACTCCGTCGAAGGGGCAAGCCTGTGAGACAGCACGGAACACCCCCCACATCCCCCACATCCGCCACGTCCTCCTCATCCCCCCGATCCGCCTCCCGCCGACTCCCCGGACCGCTGCTCGTCGCGGTCGCCCTGTTCTCGTGCGTGGCCGCCTCCGGCGCCGTCGCCGCTCCCGGGCCCGGCGCCGCGGCGGCCGGAGCCGGCTCGGCCACCAGGCCGCTCGGGGAGGTCGTCCCCGTGCCCGCCTCGGTGCGGCCGGGCGGCACGCCGTACTCCATCACCGCCTCGACCCGGATCCGGGTCGACGACGACTCCCGCGAGGCACGGCGCGTCGGTACCTATCTGGCGGGGCTGCTGCGGCCCGCCACCGGCTACGACCTGCGGATCGCCGACGACGACCGGAACCGGGGGCGCGGCGACGACGGGATCCGGCTGCGGCTGACGTCCGGCCACCGGGACCGCGCGCTCGGCGACGAGGGCTACCGTCTGGAGTCGGGCCGTGACGGGGTCACCCTCACGGCCCGCAAGCCCGCCGGGCTCTTCCACGCCGTCCAGACACTGCGGCAGCTCCTCCCGGCCGCCGTGGAGCGCGACAGCCGGCAGCGCGGCCCCTGGAAGGTCGCGGGCGGCACCATCACCGACAAGCCGCGCTACGCGTACCGGGGCGCGATGCTCGACGTCTCACGGCACTTCTTCGGTGTCGACCAAGTCAAGCGCTACATCGACCAGTTGGCCCTCTACAAGATCAACACCCTGCATCTGCACCTCTCCGACGACCAGGGCTGGCGCATCGCGATCGACTCCTGGCCGCGACTCGCCACGTACGGCGGTTCGACCCAGGTCGGCGGCGGCCCCGGCGGGTACTACACCAAGGCCCAGTACCGCGAGCTGGTGCGCTACGCAGCGTCCCGCCATCTCGAAGTCGTCCCGGAGATCGACATGCCGGGCCATACGAACGCGGCTCTCGCCTCGTACGCCGAGCTGAACTGCGACGGCGTCGCGCCGCCGCTCTACACCGGCACGGCCGTCGGCTTCAGCTCGCTGTGCGCGCCGAAGGAGATCACGTACGACTTCGTGGACGACGTGGTGCGTGAGCTGGCCGCGCTGACACCCGGCAGATATCTGCACATCGGCGGCGACGAGGCCCACTCCACCAGCCACGCGGACTATGTGGAGTTCATGCGGCGGACGCAGGCGGTGGTGGGCGAGTACGGGAAGAAGGTGATGGGTTGGCACCAGCTGACCGGCGCCGACCCGGTGAAGGGCGCGGTCGCCCAGTACTGGGGTTACGACGCCACGGGCGCCGCCGAGCGCGCGCAGGTCGCCGAGGCGACGAAGGCCGGCACGAAGCTGGTCCTGTCACCGGCCGACCGGGTCTATCTCGACATGAAGTACGACCGGAACACCGAACTGGGCCAGAGCTGGGCCGGGTTGGTGGAGGTGGACCGCTCGTACGACTGGGACCCGGCGGCCTATCTCGCCGACGCGGGGGTCGACCCCGGCGCGGTGCTGGGCGTCGAGGCGCCGCTCTGGTCGGAGACCCTGGTGACCAGCGACAACATCGAGAAGATGGCGTTCCCGAGGCTGCCGGGTGTCGCGGAGATCGGCTGGTCCCCGCAGTCCGCGCGGGACTGGGACACGTACAAGAAGCGGCTGGCCGCCCAGGGGCCGCGGCTGACGGCTCTGGGGATCGACTACTACCGCTCGCCGGTGGTGCCGTGGCCCGCGGAGTGACCCCGGGCCACCGCTGACGAGACGGGCGCCCGTGCGGCACCACGCACGAGCACGGGCGCCCGCCGGGCCGCTCGAACGGCCCTCGGTAGGGAGCCGCTGTCGGTCTGGGCGACAACGGGCAAGTGGCCGTTGAGCGTTCGGAAGTTCGGCGAGTGGAGCACGGTGTTCGAGCGCGGGGTGACGAAGGCGGTCCGGGTCGCGGCGCCGACGGCCGCGGTGGGTCTGGAGTGGGGGTACCCGGACTGGGACCGGGGCCGGTTGGCGGGCCGGGTGGGAACGGGCCTGCGGCGCGGGTCGGTTCCGGCGGGTGGGCGGCAACGGGCCTGCGGTGCGGGGTGGTTGAGCCGGGTGGTTGAGTACGGGTACTCACGCCGCCGGCCGCGCTTCCGGCGACCATGAGAGCCGTCGCACGCCGTCGCGCACCTTCCACCCCGGAGGCCCCTCATGCTCAGCCGTACAGCCGCCGCGCTGGTGCCGTTCTTCGGGCGGCTCACGGTCACGCTGGACGGGGACGCCGAGTTGGCGCCCGGGAGCATCGTCGCCGCGAACCACACGTCGCTCAGCGACCCGGCGATCGTGCTCGCCGCGCTGCGTCGGCTGGACGTCGAGCCGGTCGTGATGGCGGCGGCGGGGCTGTGGCGCGTACCGCTTCTGGGGCGGGCGCTCGCCCGTGGCGGGCACATCCCCGTCCGTCGCGCCGACCCACGGGCCGCCGGCTGCCTCGAAGACGCCGCCGCCGCGCTCGCCCGGGGCCGGATCGTCCTCATCTACGGCGAGGGCGGCATCCCGGACGTCGCCCTCGGCACCGAGACGCCTCCCCGCCCGTTCCGCAGCGGTCTGGCCCGCCTCGCCGCCGCCACCGGTGCCCCGGTCGTCCCGCTCGGACAGACCGGAGCCCGGCGCGTGATGTCGGGCAGTGGACCGGGGCAGCTCGCGGTCCTGGCCACCGCGCCGCTGCGCCGCCCGGACCTGCGGGTGCACATCGGCGCCCCGGTGCGGCTGACGGGCGATCTGCCGACCGCCACGACGCGGGCCCACACCGCGGTCACCGCGGCGTGGCTGACCGCGGTCGGCCGGTCCGTGGCGCCCCCGGCCCCGGTCGCGGCGGTGGCGGCGACGGTCTGACGGGCTCGGTCACGGCGTCTTCGCCGCTTCCTCCCGCAACTGCTCCTCGCTCAGCCCCCGCCGCCAGTAGCCGACGAACGTGACATGCCCGCGGTCCAGCCGGCGCTCCCGTACGAGATGGCGGCGCAGCTCCCGCACCGTCCCGGCCTCGCCGGCGAGCCACGCGTACGGCGCGGTGCCGGGCAACTCGGCTGCGCGTACCGCGTCCAGGGCCGACGGGGCGTCCTCGTCGCCCGCCAGCCAGTGGACGGTCGCGTCGGCCGCCGTCGGCAGCTCCGTCCGGTCGGCGGCGTACGGCACGCTGAGCCACACCCGCGCCCTCGTCCCGGCGGGCAGCCACTCCAGGATGGCGGCGGCCGCGGGCAGGGACGTCTCGTCGGCCCAGATCAGTACGGAGTCGGTGTCGCCCGGGGGCCGGAAGCGGACCGCCGTGTTGTCCGCGACGGCGGGCCCGAGCACGAGCACACGGTCGCCGGGCACCGCGCCGCCCGCCCAGCGGCAGGCCGGCCCGCCGTCGGGGTGCAGGGCGAAGTCGATGTCCAACTCGTCCGGCCCGTGGCGCTGTTCGCGCACCGTGTACGAGCGCATCACGGCCCGTACGTCCTCCGGCAGCGCGCGCCAGGCCGCCCACCAGCCGTCACCCTCCTCGACGGGGACGACGGGCGCCGACTGTCCCGGCAGGGGCAGGAACAGCGACAGGCTCTGGTCGCGCCCGCCGGCGGCGAAGCCGGTGAGGCCGGTGTCGCGCCGGGTGTCGCCGCCGAAGGTGACGCGGACGAGCGACGGCCCGAGCCGCCGTGTCCGTACGACCTGAAGCGCGAAGAAGCGGAACGGAGCCGTGCCGGCCGTCGCGGTCGTCATGGGTCAGGCGACCTTCCGGGCCTTCTCGATGGCCGCGGCGAGATCTTCGAGGATCGGCGCGCACTTGTCGTACGAGTAGATGGGCTCCGTGACGCGGGGGACGACCTGGCCGGCCTCGACGGCGGGCAGCCTCGCCCAAGTCGGCTTCGAGGAGAGCGCGTTGGGCTGGAGGGCTGAGGAACGGTTGTCCATCATGATGATGTCGGCCGGGTACTTGTCGATGTTCTCCCAGCTCAACTCCTCGAAGAAGCCCTGCGCGTTCACCTTCGGCTCGACGAACTTCACGCCGAGTTCCTGGAAGTAGAGGGTGTCGGCGGACATCTTGGCGAGCGAGACGTAGAACAGGTCCTGACTGGCCGAGCCGACCAGCACCCTGATGTCAGGCTTGGACTTCGCGGCCGCCCGCAGCCGGCCCGCCGCCTTCTCGAACCTGGCCTTGGCGGTGGTCACCTTCGCGGCTCCCAGGTCCGCGCCCAGGGACTCGGCGAGGTCCGCGTGGCGCCGGATCGCCTTGGGGACGGTGGTCTCCGCCGCCCGGAGCGCCACGCCGGGGGCCAGTTTGAGGATCTTGTCCTTGGACTGCTCGGGGACGTACCAGAGTTCACCCTCGACCCACTGCGCGGTGACGAGCAGGTCAGGGGCGAGCGCCGCGTACTTCTCGACGTTGAACTCGCCCCAGACGTTGCCGAGAATCTCGATCTTCGTGACATCGAGGTCCCCCGCCTGGATGTCCGGCTTGCCGTCCTTGGTGGTGGTGGGCCCGAAGACGCCCTTGACCTCGATCCCGTAGTCGTGGAGCGCGGCGGCGGTGCCGGTGAAGGCGACGATGCTCTTCGGCACGCTGTCGGCCTTCGCCGTCTCACCGCGGTCGTCCTTGAAGGACCAGGGTCCCGCCTTCGCGTCGCCGCCCGTGCCCGCGCCTTCCTTGTCGTCGTCGCCGCTCCCGCAGGCGGCGAGCGCGAGGCCGAGACCGACGGCACCACCGGCGGCGAGAACACCGCGACGGCTGAGGGGCGAGCTGAGGGCGTTGGGCATGTCGATGTCCGCTTTCGTACGCGCCGGAGACCGACCGATGGGCCGGTTCAGGTAGGTTAGCCTAACCTTGCTTACCGTGACGTACGGGGCGGATGTCCGAGGTCCGGGGCAGAGTGGGGGAGTCGTCCCACCTCTCCACAGGAGCCAGCGATGTCCGTTCACCGCGTCGTGCCCAACATCCACGTGCAGCCCGAAGCGCTGGACCAGAGCCGGGAGTTCTACGGCCTGCTGGGGCTGGAGGAGGTCATGAACCAAGGGTGGATCATGACCCTCGCCTCTCCGTCGACCCCCGCCGCGCAGATCAGCTTCCTCACCGAGGACGCGACCGCGCCCGTCGTCCCCGACATGAGCGTCGAGGTGGCCGACGTGGACGCGGCCTACGCGGCGGTGCGGGCGAGCGGCGCGGAGATCGTGCACACGCTGCGGGACGAGGAGTGGGGCGTACGCCGCTTCTTCGTCCGCGATCCCGGCGGCCGGGTCGTCAACGTGCTCGGCCACCGCTGACGACCGGCCCCGGGATCCGCACCTACGTGGCCTGCTGCCTGCGCACCATCTCGGTGATCCAGACAGGGGCGTACGGGGACGTGCACCCCGGCGGCGTCGGGTAGTCCTTGAGCACCTCCAGGCGCTCACCGATGTCGATCGCACGGGCGCGATGCTCGGGATGCTCGATGCCGATCTGCGCCAGGCAGTGGTTCATCGCCCACTGCAAGCGGTCCGGCGCGTCCTTCATCCGCGCCTCGATGACATCGACCAGCCCCGCGAGATCGAGACCGGCGGGCTTCTTCGTCACGCGATCCGTGGTCAGCGCCCAGCCGGCGCTCGCGACCACCGGATCCGGATCGGCGGACCAGGCCAGCCGCAGCTCTTCGCGGTGGGGGTTCTTCTTCACCACGTAGTTCACGAGCCAGTCGTGCACCTTCGCCGCGCGCGCCTCACGCAGCATGGCGTCCAACTCGGCGCCCCCGAACGCCTTCGGGCGGCAGATCAGCAGCGCCAGCAGTCTCGCCGCGGTGTCGTCCGTCTCCCAGAGCCGTCGGGCGAGTTCCTGCTGTGTCCTCAGCCGCTTCGCGAGTGAACGGAGCTTGCCGAGGTTCACCCCGTGATCGTCACCGTGCTTCTCGTTCACCGCGCGCGCCCTCGGGTCCTCCAGGGCGGCCAGCTCGGCCATGACCTCGGCCACGCTCGTGTCGGTCACCTCGGCCTCCTGCTTCCGTCGCGTGCGGGTGCGGGTGCGGGTGCGCGTGCCCAGCGTACGACGCCGGTCAGTGGTGGTCGCCCTGCCGGCCGAGGGTCGTCTCGGGGCCCGCGCCGGGGCGCGTCCACTGCGGTGCGGGGCGGCCGGTCGGGCCCCAGGTGGCGTTGCCGTCCACGTCCGTGCGCCAGTACCAGCACGGGCCCTGCCCCTCGGGCCGGCCCTCGGGGTTGTCCTCCCACGCCTCGCCGCGGCCGTAGGGCGTCATGTCGAGCAGGGTGAAGGATCCGCTGGCCGGCTCGGTGCCACGGCCCGTCGTGGAGTAGGTGAGGAACACACGGTCGCCGTCGCGCAGGAAGGAGGTGAGATAGCCCATGTCACCGCCGACCGGCTCCGCCACGTCGCGCACCGAGTACCAGGGCTGGGTGTAGCCCATGAACTCGACGAAGGGGGCCACCTCGTCCCACGTACCCGTGGTCAGGATGGCGAAGGAGACGCCGCGGGCGTTGAGGTAGACGGGGTCCTTCAGGTGCCACGCGGTGACGGTGCAGCCCTCGCACTGCCCCTGGTGCGGCGCGCCGTCCCACCACATGTGCTTGTAGACCACCAGCTCGTCGCGGCCCTGGAACAGGTCCAGGAACGGGACCGGGCCGTCGGCTCCGACGACCTCGACCGTCCCGTCGAACTCCACCATCGGCAGTCGGCGGCGGGCCGCGGCGATGGCGTCGCCCTCGTGGGTGTGGGCCTTCTCGCGGACCAGCAGCTCGTCACGGGCCGCCTGCCAGGTGGCCAGGTCGGCGATGGGCGGGCGGCCGGGGAGCGGAGTGTTCGGGTCGCTCGGCGTGGTCGTCATGGGTCCTCCGTGTGTCTGGTGCGGGTGACCGTCGTACGACGTCCTACGCCGGTCACCAGTACAGACTCCCGCGCCGTCCGGAACTCATCGCCGCAGCGGGCGCCCCCGGCGAGTCGGCTCCCGGAACACGTCGGTCGGTCACGCGCCGCCGGAAGGGTGACCCGGCGGGCCCCTACAGCCCCAACTCCCGCGCGATCAGCATCCGCTGGACCTCGCTCGTACCCTCGCCGATCTCCAGGATCTTCGAGTCGCGCCACATACGGGCCACCGGATACTCGTTCATGAAGCCGTAGCCGCCATGGATCTGGGTGGCCTCGCGGGCGTTGTCCACCGCGACCGTGGAGGAGTAGAGCTTCGCCAGCGCCGCCTCCTTCTTGAACGGCTCGCCGTGGACCAGACGGGACGCCGCGTCGCGCCAGCCGAGGCGCGCCATGTGGGCGCGCATCTCCATGTCGGCGATCTTGAACTGGATGGCCTGGTTCGCGCCGATCGGGCGGCCGAAGGCGTGGCGCTCCTTGGCGTATCTCACCGACTCGTCCACGCAGCCCTGTGCCAGCCCCGTCGCCAGCGCGGAGATGGCGATGCGGCCCTCGTCCAGGATCCGGAGGAACTGCGCGTACCCGCGGCCTTCCGTGCCGACCAGATTCGTCAGCGGGACGCGGACGTCGGAGAACGACAGCTCGCGGGTGTCCGACGCGTTCCAGCCGACCTTCGAGTACGGGGCCGCGACCGTGAAGCCGGGGGTGCCGGACGGGACGATGATCGAGGAGATCTCCGGGCGGCCGTCCGCCTTGCGGCCGGTGACCGCCGTGACCGTGACCAGGCCGGTGATGTCCGTGCCCGAGTTGGTGATGAAGCACTTCGAGCCGTTGATGACCCACTCGTCGCCGTCGCGTACGGCCGTCGTGCGCGTGCCGCCCGCGTCCGAGCCCGCCTCCGGCTCGGTCAGACCGAAGGCGCCCAGGACCTCGCCGGAGCACAGGCGCGGCAGCCACTCCCGCTTCTGCTCCTCCGTACCGAAGAGGTGCAGCGGCATCGCGCCGAGCGAGACGCCCGCTTCGAGGGTGATGGCCACGGACGAGTCGACGCGGGCCAGCTCCTCCAGGGCGATGCCGAGCGCCATGTAGTCGCCGCCCATGCCGCCGTACTCCTCCGGGAAGGGCAGGCCGAACAGGCCCATCCGGCCCATCTCGCGCACGATCTCGTACGGGAACTCGTGCCGCTCGTAGAGGTCGCCGATCTTCGGCGCGACGACGTCCTGCGCGAACGCCTCGACGGTACGGCGCAGTTCCTCGTGCTCCGGTGAGAGCCGGTGGTCCAGGGACATGGCTAGGACTCCTTGTGGGAGAGAGCGCTTACGGTGCGGGAGGGGCTGGGTCGCCCCAACTGTTCGGCCATCCACACGCTGGTGGCGGTGAGCAGGCCGAGGTCGACCCCGGTGTCGATACCGAGGCCCTGCAACATCCACAGGAGGTCCTCGGTGGCGAGATTCCCGGTGGCGCTCTTCGCGAACGGGCAGCCGCCCAGGCCGCCCGCGGACGCGTCGACGGTGGTCACGCCGTGCTGGAGCGCGGCGAAGGTGTTGGCGAGTGCCTGGCCGTACGTGTCGTGGAAGTGCACGCCGATCTTCGAGACGTGCACGCCTTCCTCGATGAGCGTGGCGAGCAGGCTCTGCACATGGCCGGGCGTCGCCACGCCGATCGTGTCGCCGAGGCTCACCTCGTCGCAGCCCATGTCGACCAGGGTCCTGACGATCCGGGCGACCTGGTCGACGGGGACGGGCCCCTCCCACGGGTCGCCGAAGCACATCGAGAGATAGCCCCGGACATGGAGCCGCTCCGCGCGGGCGCGGGCGACGACCGGCTCGAACATGGCGAGGGACTCGTCCAGCGTCCGGTTCAGATTGGCCTTGGCGAAGGACTCGGTCGCACTGGCGAAGACCGCCACCTGACGGACGCCGAGGGCCAGCGCCCGGTCGAGACCGCGGTCGTTCGGTACGAGGACGGGCAGCCGTACGTTCTCCAGGTCGCGCACCAGGGGGAACAGCTGCTCGGCGTCGGCCAGTTGGGGCACCCACTTGGGGTGGACGAAGCTGGTCGCCTCGACGGTGGTGAGTCCGGCGGCGGCGAGGCGGTGGATGAACTCCGCCTTGATCTCCGTCGGGACGATCGTCGCCTCGTTCTGGAGGCCGTCGCGCGCGCCCACCTCGTGGATACGGATCCGGGTCGGCAGGCCCTCGTCCATGACGGTCATCGGAAGCGTCATCTCTCCTCCTCGGGAGCCTCAGGGACCTCAGGGACCTCAGGAGCCTCGGCGGAGGCGGCCGGGGCCACCACCGCCAGCACCTGGTCCATCGCGACGGTGGAGCCCGCCGTGACGTCCAGCTCCGTGACGGTGCCGTCGTGCGGGGCGGAGATGACGTGCTCCATCTTCATCGCCTCGACCACCAACAGGCCCTGGCCCGCGACGACTTCCTCCCCGACGGCCACCTTGACGACCGTGACCGTGCCGGGCATCGGGGCCGTCAGCGCGTCGAGACCCCCCGCGCCGGCGGCGCCGAGCAGCGCCGCCTCGACCGGATCGTGGTCCTGTACGTGCCAGCTGTCGCCGTCCCTGCCGAGCCAGTCGGCCGCGCGGTGGAAGGTGTGCGTCACCCCGTCGACCGTGACGGTCACCCGGCCGGGCTCCACGCGCGCCGACGGGCCGGAGCCGAGCAGTCGGTGAGTAACGGGTTCATGTCCCGTCACTCGCAGCTGGTGGGTGACGGGGACGGGCGCGGCGCCCATCCGCCAGCCGTTCGGTACGGAGAAGGGGTCGGTCCAGCCGGTGACCGGGCTCGGAGCGGGGGCCAGGGCCGATTCCCGTACCGCCGCCGCCGCTTCGTACACCTCCGGCGGCACCTCCGTCGGTACCAGAGAGTCCGCGTCCCGCTCCACCAGTCCTGTGTCCAGCTCGCCCGCCACGACGGCGGGGTGGGCCAGCAGCCTCCGTAGGAAGCCGGCGTTGGTCGGGACGCCCAGCGTCACCGTCTCCGCCAGGGCCGCCCGCAGTCTGCGCAGCGCCGTCGGGCGGTCGGGGGCGTGCACGATCACCTTCGACAGCATCGGGTCGTACAGGCTCCCGATCTCCGTGCCCTCGCTCAGGCCCGAGTCCGTACGGACACCGTCGCCCCCCGGCTCGCGCAGGGACAGCACCCGGCCGCCCGACGGCAGGAAGCCGCGTGCGGGGTCCTCCGCGCAGATCCGGGCCTCGATCGCGTGCCCGGTGAGGGTGATGTCCTCCTGGGTGAACGGGAGCCGCTCACCGGCGGCGACACGCAGCTGCCACTCGACCAGATCCAGGCCGGTGACCAGCTCGGTGACGGGATGTTCCACCTGGAGGCGGGTGTTCATCTCCATGAAGAAGTACGACGCGGGGTCCTCGCCCGGGACGATGAACTCGACCGTCCCCGCGCCCCGGTAGCCGCAGGAGCGTGCCGCCTGCACCGCGGCCTCGCCCATCGCCGCGCGCGTCTTCTCGTCCAGCAGGACGGACGGCGCCTCCTCGATGATCTTCTGGTGGCGGCGCTGCAACGAGCACTCGCGCTCGCCGAGATGGACCACGTTGCCGTGCCCGTCGGCCAGCACCTGGATCTCGATGTGGCGCGGCCGGTCGATCCACCGCTCGACGAGGAGCGTGTCGTCGCCGAAGGACGCGCGGGCCTCGCGCCGGGCCGCCGCGATCTCGTCCCGCAGGGCCGACTCCAGCCGGGTGAGCCGCATGCCCTTGCCGCCGCCGCCCGCCGACGGCTTCAGCAGCACGGGCATCCCGATCTCCTTGGCCGCTTCGGCCAGTTGGTCGTCGGTCAGCCCGCTGCCGGAGGAGCCGGGCACCACCGGAACACCGGCCGCAGCCACCGTCTCCTTGGCGCGGATCTTGTCTCCCATCAGGGAGATGGCGGACGCGGTCGGGCCGATGAAGACCAGCCCGGCGTCCGCGCACGCCTGCGCGAAGGCCGCGTTCTCCGCGAGGAAGCCGTAGCCCGGGTGGACCGCCTGGGCGCCCGTACGGGCCGCGGCCTCCAGCAGCCGGTCGCTCACCAGATAGCTCTCGGAGGCGGGCGCCGGGCCGATCCGGACGGCGGTGTCCGCCTCCCGTACATGCCGGGCGTCCGCGTCGGCGTCGCTGAAGACCGCGACGGAACGGATGCCGAGCGCGCGCAGCGTACGGATGACGCGGACCGCGATCTCGCCGCGGTTCGCGACGAGGACCGTGTCGAACATGCCGGTCGTGGAAGGGGTGGTCATGGTGGTCATCTGTCACTCACATCCGGAAGACGCCGAAGCCGGGGGCGGTGCTGTCCTTCTGAGGAAGCGGGGCGTTGGCGCAGGCGGTCAGCGCCAGACCCACCACCTGACGGGTCTCCAGCGGGTCGATCACCCCGTCGTCCCAGAGCCGCGCCGTCGCGTAATAGGCGTTGCCCTGCGTCTCGTACTGCGCGCGCACCGGGTCCTTGAACGCCTCTTCCTCCTCGGCCGGCCACTGTTCGCCGCGCCCCTCGATCTGGTCGCGCTTGACCGTCGCCAGGACGGAGGCGGCCTGTTCGCCGCCCATCACCGAGATCTTGGCGTTGGGCCACATCCACAGGAAGCGGGGGGAGTAGGCCCGGCCGCACATCGAGTAGTTCCCCGCGCCGTAGGAGCCGCCGACCACGACCGTGAGCTTGGGCACGCGCGCGCACGCCACGGCCGTCACCATCTTCGCGCCGTGCTTGGCGATGCCGCCCGCCTCGTACGCCTTGCCGACCATGAACCCGGAGATGTTCTGAAGGAAGAGGAGCGGGATGCCGCGCTGGTCGCACAGCTCGATGAAGTGCGCGCCCTTCTGGGCCGATTCGGAGAACAGGATGCCGTTGTTGGCGACGATCCCCACCGGGTGGCCGTGGATCCGGGCGAAGCCGGTGACCAGCGTCGTGCCGAACTCGGACTTGAACTCCGCGAACCGCGAGCCGTCCACGAGCCGCGCGATGACCTCACGGACGTCGTACGGCGTGCGCGAGTCGACCGGCACCGCCCCGTACAGCCCCGCGGGGTCGACCTTCGGCTCCTCCGCCGGCTCGACCCGCCAGGGCAGCGGGCCGCGCTCGGGCAGCGTCGAGACGATCGTGCGGACGATGCGCAGCGCGTGCGCGTCGTCCTCGGCGAGATGGTCGGTGACCCCCGACGTACGGGAGTGGACTTCTCCGCCGCCCAGCTCCTCGGCGGTGACGACCTCGCCGGTCGCCGCCTTCACCAGCGGCGGGCCGCCCAGGAAGATCGTGCCCTGGCCGCGGACGATCACGGCCTCGTCGCTCATCGCGGGCACGTACGCGCCGCCCGCCGTGCAGGAACCGAGGACGGCCGCGATCTGCGGGATGCCGGCGCCGGACATCCGCGCCTGGTTGTAGAAGATCCGGCCGAAGTGGTCACGGTCGGGGAAGACCTCGTCCTGCATGGGCAGGAAGGCGCCGCCCGAGTCCACGAGATAGACGCACGGCAGCCTGTTCTCCAGCGCGACCTCCTGGGCGCGCAGATGCTTCTTCACCGTCATCGGGTAGTACGTCCCGCCCTTGACCGTGGCGTCGTTGGCGACCACGACCACCTCACGGCCGCTGACCCGGCCGATCCCGGCAATCACGCCGGCCGCCGGCGCCTGGCCGCCGTACATGTCCTCGGCCGCCAGCGGGGCCAGCTCCAGGAAGGGCGAGCCGGGATCCAGCAGGGTGTCCACCCGGTCGCGGGGCAGCAGCTTCCCGCGCGCCACATGCCGGGCGCGGGACTTCTCACCGCCGCCGAGCCGGGCGGCGGCGAGCCGGTCGCGCAGGGCGTCCGAGAGCGCCTGATGCCCCGCCTCGTTGGCGCGCCAGGCCTCCGACGCCGGGTCGGCGGCGCTCGCCAGCACGGGTGCCTGCTGCATCGGTCGAGCTCCCTCGCTCCGTCTTGGCCGGTCCCGCCCGTTCACCACGCGTGGTTAGTGAGCGTTAACGTTTCGGTCTCAGGTTAACGACCGCTAACCGTCCTGTCTAGAATGGATTTCCATGAGCACCAGGACCGCGGCACCGACGCGCCGCGAGCAGATCCTCAACGAGGCCGCCAGGCTCTTCGCCGAGCGCGGTTTCCACGGGGTGGGCGTCGACGAGATAGGGGCGGCCGTCGGTATCAGCGGGCCGGGCCTGTACCGCCATTTCGCGGGCAAGGACGCCATGCTCGCCGAACTGCTCGTCGGCATCAGCGGCCGGCTGCTGGACGGCGGCAGGAAGCGCGTGGCGGCCTCGGCCGGCGACCCGGCGGCCGTGCTCGCCTCGCTGATCGACGGCCATATCGACTTCGCCCTGGACGACCGCCCGCTGATCACGCTGCACGACCGGGAGCTGGACCGCCTCAGGGACAGCGACCGCAAGCTCGTGCGGCAGCTCCAGCGGCAGTACGTGGAGCTGTGGGTCGGCGTCGTGCGCGAGATCCACCAGGAGCTTCCCGAGCCGGTCGCCCGCGGCGCCGTGCACGCCGTCTTCGGCCTGCTGAACTCGACGCCCCATCTGAGCCCCACCGGCCGCGGCACACCCCGGCGCGCGGTGGCGGAAACGCTCCTGCGCCGTCTGGCGCACGGCGCGTTCGCCGCCCTCGGCGACTCCCAGGACGTCACGCCCTGATCCCGGGGACGTCACACCCCGACTCGGGGGACGTCATGGCCCTGACTCCCAGGACGTCACGCCCTGACTCGCAAGACGTCACGCCTTGAGCGCGGTCAGCTCCCTGGCCAGCGTCTCCACCGGCTGGAACGTCGCGCCGAGCAGTGCCACGTGCTTCCAGTGCAGCGTGCCGTCCGGCGCGATCAGGAAGACCGCGCGGCGCAGCCCGATCCCGGGCGCGGCGATCCCGAACGCCTTCGCCACCGTCCGCTCGGTGTCGGCCAGCAGCGGGATCCGCAGGCCGTACTTACGGGCGAACGCCTCGTGGCTGTCGATGTCCTGCGGGCTGATGCCCCACACCTCGGCGCCGAGGTCGGTGAATGTCTCCAGACCGCTGGAGTACGAGCACAGCTGCTTGGTGCAGACGCTCGTGTCGTCGCCGGGGTAGAAGGCGAGGACCAGCGGGTGGCCCCGCCGCTCGTCGAGGCGGTACTCCCTCCGTACGAAGGTGTCGTCGCCGTCGAGCACCCCGCCGGGCAGGGTGAAGTTCTCCACCGGACGGCCGAGGCCGGGTGATGCTGCCACAAGAGGCTCCTTCGCTGGTTCGGGCGCACCGCTGTCGGGGCACTCCGCTCGTCGCACACTCTTCGTCGTCTTCTCGTCCGTCGTGCGGTTGCCGTCCTCGGCGCGGACACCGCCTCGGATCGTGCCCGGTACGTCCAGTCACCGGGACGAGCGGCACCGCGCGTACATCTGACGGCACAATGGGCTCATGCCGATACCCAGCCGCGAAGCTCTCGTCGACCACCTCGTCCGCACGCGCATCGCCGGAGACGTGGCCACACCCAGGGACAACAACCTCTCCCACTATCGCAAGCTCGCCAACGGCGACCGCCACTTCTGGCTGGGCCTGGAGCTCGGCGACCGCTGGACGGACGAGCAGGACGTGCTGGCCGTGATGGCCGAGCGGTGCGGGGTCAACGACGATCCGGAGCACCGGCACGGCCAGGACACCATCGACCCCGAGCTGACCGTCGACGCCCTGGGGCGGATGGCGGCGCGGCTGCGCAAGGCGGCGGCGGGCCGTGAGAGCGTGCTGTTCGCGACCGGCCACCCCGGTGGCCTGCTGGACGTGCACCGGCAGACGGCGGACGCGCTGCGGCTGGCGGGCTGCGAGATCATCCGGATCCCCGGCGGCCTCACGGCCGACGAGGGCATGCTCTTCCAGTTCGCGGGCGTCGCCATGCTGGAGCGCGGGGCGACGCTCTGGCACACCCACTCGCCCGAGCCGATGCGGGCCATCCTGGACGGCCTGGAGCGCGACGGCAGACCACAGCCGGACCTGGTGCTCGCCGACCACGGCTGGGCGGGCTGTGCGGGCCAGCGGGGGCTCGACTCCATCGGGTACGCGGACTGCAACGACCCGGCCTTGTTCATCGGCGAGGCGGAGGGCACCCTCCAGGTGACGGTCCCGCTGGACGACCACGTCACGGACCCGCGCTTCTACGACCCGATGACGGAGTACCTGCTGCACGAGGCCGGCCTCACGAACACCGTCTGAGCACGGACGAGCGGCACCACGGCACCACAGCAGCCCGGCGCTGAGGACAGGCACAGCGGCCGGGCTCAGTCGCGCCCCGCCCCGGACCGGCCGGTCCCACCGTCGCCGGATTCCCTCGGTACGCGCATGACGCCCTCCTGGATCACCGAGATCGCCAGCCGCCCGTCCCGCGTGTAGATCCGGGCCTGCCCGAGCCCCCGGCCACCGGACGCGGACGGCGACGTCTGGTCGTACAGCAGCCACTCGTCCGCCCGGAAGGGCCGGTGGAACCACATCGCGTGGTCCAGGCTCGCCCCGACGATGTCGCCGGTCGCCCAGCCGCCCCTGCCGTGCGCGAGCAGCACCGAGTCGAGCAGTGTCATGTCGGAGACGTACGTCGCCAGGCAGACGTGCAGCAGCGGGTCGTCGGCGAGCTTGCCGACCGTGCGGAACCACACCTGCGAGCGGGCCTCGCGCGGCCGTCCGGCCGTGGCGTACGGCGGGGCGTCCACGTACCGCAGATCCACCGCGGCACGGGCCTCCAGCAGCCGGTCGGCGACGGACGGGTCGACGAACCGGTCCGCGTGGCGCGGCAGCAGTTCGGCCGCGGTCGGCAGAGTCTCCGGATCCGGCGCCGGCGGCATCCCGGCCTGGTGCTCCAGCCCCTCCTCGTACGTCTGGAAGGACGCGGAGAGGTGGAAGATCGGCTGGCCGTGCTGGACGGCCACGACCCGGCGCGTGGTGAAGGACCGGCCGTCACGGATGCGGTCGACCGTGTAGACGATCGGGGCGCCGGGATCGCCCGCGCGCAGGAAGTACGAGTGCAGGGAGTGGGCCGACCGGTCCGTGGGGACGGTACGGCCCGCGGCCACCAGGGCCTGTGCGGCGACCTGGCCGCCGTAGACGCGCGGGATCGCCGCGGAGCGGCTGAGACCGCGGAAGATGTCCTCCTCGATGCGCTCCAGGTCGAGCAGATCGAGGAGGGACTCCAGTGCGTTCATGGTGCTGATCGTGTCCCTGGTCCTGGCTCGCGGCCCTTATGGCCTAGAGGCCCATGGACTTGGCGATGATCATCTTCATGACCTCGCTGGTGCCGCCGTAGATGCGGTTGACGCGGTTGTCCGCGTACAGGCGGGCGATCGGGTACTCGTTCATGTAGCCGTAACCGCCGTGCAGCTGAAGGCACTTGTCGATCACGCGGTGCGCGACCTCCGTACAGAAGAGCTTCGCCGACGCGGCCTCCGCGGCGGACAGCTCACCCGCGTCGTGGGCTTCGAGGGCGCGGTCGCAGACTGCCTCGGCGGCGTCGACCTCGGCCTTGCAGGCGGCCAGTTCGAACTTGGTGTTCTGGAAGGAGGCGACGGTCTTGCCGAAGACGGTGCGGTCCTGGACGTAGTTCTGCGCGAACCGGATCGCGGCCGACGCCTGCGCGTACGCGCCGACGGCGATACCCAGGCGCTCCTGCGGCAGATTCTGGCCGAGGTAGGAGAAGCCCTTGTTCTCCTCGCCGAGCAGATCGTCGACGGGCACCTTGACGTCGCTGAAGGACAGTTCGGCGGTGTCCGAGGACTTCAGCCCCAGCTTGTCGAGCTTGCGGCCGACCGCGTACCCCTCGGACTTCGTGTCCACGACGAAGAGCGAGATGCCGTGCCTGCGGTCCTCCGGGCTCGGCGGGGCGGTCCGGGCGCAGACGATGACGCGGTCGGCGTGCACGCCGCCGGTGATGAAGGTCTTCGCGCCGTTGAGGACGTAGTGCGAACCGTCGGCGGAGAGCTTGGCCGTGGTCTTCATGCCCGCGAGGTCGGAGCCGGTGCCGGGCTCGGTCATCGCGATGGCGTACATGCTCTCGCCGGTCACGAAGCCGGGCAGCCAGCGCTTCTTCTGCTCCTCGGTGGCGTACGCCTTCACGTACGGCAGGCAGAGCGCCACATGCACGCTCGAACCTCCGAAGGAGACCCCGGCGCGGGCGCACTCCTCGGAGACGATCGCCTGGAACTTGAACGACTCCTCGCCCGCGCCCCCGTACTCCTCCGGCACCTCGATACCGAATATGCCCAGCTCGCCGAGCTTGTAGTAGAACTCGCGGGGGACCAGGCCCTCGGCGTACCACTCGTCGTAGACGGGGACGACCTCGGCCTCGATGAAGGCGCGGAGGGTCTCCCGGAACGCCTCGTGGTCCTCGTTGTAAACGCTACGGCGCACGGAAGCCCTCTCCTTCGGTCTGAGCGGTCTGAGCGGTGTGAGCAGTCTGGGGCGCTATGTCTAAGCGCTTGCTCACCTCAAGTTACCGGGGGGTTCGCACGGGTGTCCAGACCACAGGGAGTTGAAGGCGTCACAGCCGGGCCCGGCTCACAGCCACCGCAGCGCGAACCACAACTCCATCCGTACGTCCGCCTCGTCGAGGTCCGCCTCCAGCAGTGTCGCGCAACGGGCGATGCGTTGGCGCACCGTGTTGCGGTGGACCGTCAGGGCCACCGCCGTACGGTCCCAACTGCCGTGCAGGGAGAGCCAGGTGCGCAGGGTCTCGGTCAGCGCGGGGGAGCCGGCGAGGGGGGAGAGGCGGGAACGGGCGTGGGCCGCGGCCTCTTCAGGAGGGAGCAGTGCGGTCAGGGCGTCCGGGGCCGGCTCGTGGTGGCGGACGAGTGCCGTACGGGTCGCCTCCGCGCGGCGCAGGGCGCGCCGAGCCTGGGTGTCGGCCTCGGCCAGTGCGGTCGGCGGGACCGGGGTGCTCACCCCGAGCGTCCAGCCCGGCTGGGCGGTGACCGGGCGGTCGGTGAGGACGCGGATCGTGGTGCCGTCCGTCTCGGCCAGCGCGCTGCCGAGCGCCGCCGCCAGCGCCGACGCGGCGAAGGGCGTGTCGCCGCCCTGCGCGTGCACCACGGTCCACGGGCCGGGGCCGAGCAGCGGCGCCGCCTCGGTGGGGGTGGCGCCCAGCAGGAGGCGTACGAGCGCCGCCGAGCGCGCCGCCTCCGCCGCGCCCTGGTGCGGCGCCGTGAGCAGTGACAGCAGGACGACCGCCACGCCCGTGACGGTGTGGTCCCCGGCCTCCCGGCCCCCGGCGGCGACGCCCAGGACCAGGCCCTGGCCGCCGCCCAGCGCGTAGGCGGCCAGGCGCGCGCCCCCGACGGTGTCGGCTGCCGTGCCGTGCGGCGGGTTCACCAGGCGCGACAGCCGGACCAGCGCCGTACGGGATCCCGGTGCCGGGTCCCGGCCCGTGGCGTGCAGTTCCGCGCCGTCGGGGGCGAACAGCACCGCGCGGCCGCCGAGGCGGAGCGCGAGCTGGCGCAGCACCGCCGGGACCGGGTCGGGGCGGGCGGCGGCCGCCGCGAGGCCCTGCTGGGCCTCGGTGACCCGGCGCAGCTCGCGGTGGCGGGCCTCGGCCATCAGCCGCCACACCCCGCGCGCCACCGTGGTGAACGGCGTACGCGGGGGGATCTCCAACAGAGGCAGCCCATGGCGGTCGCACGCCTCGACCAGGCCGGCCGGGACCGTGTCGTACACCGGCGCGACCCCGAAGCCGAGCGCAGCCGCGCCCGCCTCGACGACCCTCCGTACATAGGTGTCGGCGTGCGCGTCCGTGAGCTGGACGCCCGCCGTCAGCAGCAGCTCACCGCCGAGCAGATACGGATACGGATCGGCCATCTCCGAGGTGTGCACCCAGTGGACGGCCACCTCCTCCGTACGGGCGTCCGGCAGACCCGCGATCAGGCGCAGGCCGAGCGTGCCGTCCGCGAGCAGTGCGGCCAGCGGGACCGGCGGAGTGGGCGGAGCGGAGGGTTCCGGCATGGATGGTCCATCCATCGGCGGGGAGAGGAATGGATGAAACGTACACTTCAGCGTTCCTTTCCGGCCACCTACCGTCGACTCGCACAAGGCACCACCCCGGAGTTGACCAGGAGCAGGAGGAAGCCCCATGGCTGTGGACTACGCGGTGATCGTCGTCTATCTCGCCGGCATGCTCGCCATGGGCTGGTGGGGCATGCGCCGCGCCAAGTCCAAGAGTGAGTTCCTGGTGGCCGGCCGCCGGCTCGGCCCCTGGATGTACTCCGGCACCATGGCCGCCATCGTCCTCGGCGGCGCCTCCACCATCGGCGGCGTCGGCCTCGGCTACCAGTACGGTCTCTCCGGCGCCTGGATGGTCTTCACCATCGGCCTCGGACTGCTGGCCCTGTCGGTGTTCTTCTCCGCGCGTATCGCCCGGCTGAAGGTCTACACCGTCTCCGAGATGCTCGACCTGCGGTACGGAGGACGCGCCGGCATCATCTCGGGGCTGGTCATGTGGGCCTACACCCTCATGCTCGCGGTCACCTCGACCATCGCGTACGCCACGATCTTCGACGTCCTCTTCGGCATGCACCGCACCGTCGCGATCATCCTGGGCGGCGCCATCGTGGTCGCGTACTCGGCGCTCGGCGGCATGTGGTCGATCACGCTCACCGACATGGTGCAGTTCGTCGTCAAGACGATCGGTGTGCTGCTGCTCCTGCTGCCCATCGCCGTGGTGAAGGCGGGCGGCTTCGGCGAGATGAAGGCGAAGCTGCCCACGGAGTACTTCGACCCGCTGGGCATCGGCGGCGAGACGATCTTCACGTACGTGCTGATCTACACCTTCGGCATGCTCATCGGGCAGGACATCTGGCAGCGCGTGTTCACCGCGCGCGGCGACAGGACCGCCCGCTGGGGCGGCACCGTCGCCGGTACCTACTGTCTCGTCTACGCGATAGCCGGAGCCGTCATCGGCACCGCCGCCAAGGTCCTCTACCCGACCCTGCCGAGCGCCGACGACGCGTTCGCCACCATCGTCAAGGACGAACTCCCGCCGGGCGTAAGGGGACTGGTGCTCGCCGCCGCCCTCGCCGCCGTGATGTCGACGTCCTCGGGCGCGCTGATCGCCTGCGCCACCGTCGCCAACAACGACATCTGGGCGCGGCTGCGGAGCCTCGTCGGACAGCGCGAGGGACGGCCGGACGTGGCGGGGGAGCGGGACGAGGTCAAGGACAACCGCGCCTTCATCCTGGTCATGGGCCTCGCCGTCATCTGTATCGCCATCGCGCTCAACGACGTCGTCGGCGCACTGACCGTCGCGTACAACCTCCTCGTCGGCGGCCTGCTCGTGCCCATCCTCGGCGGCCTCCTGTGGAGGCGCGGCACCGTGCAGGGCGCGCTCGCCGCGATGGTCGTCGGCGGTCTCTCGGTGATCGGCCTGATGATCGCGTACGGCATCCTGGCCAACGAGCCCATCTACTACGGGCTGATCGCCTCACTGGTGGTCTACGTCGTCGTCAGCCTCGCGACGAGGCCGACGGACGCGGCCGTGCTGGCCGCGTGGCGCCGCCGCCTCGCGGGCGAGGACACCGAAGGCGCCGCCGTGAGCGGGGACGCCTCCCGGCCCGGCTCCGTCCCGGCGGGAAGCACGGGCTGAGCCCGGCGCCCGGCGGCGCCGGCGGGAGGGCGCCGCACCCATTGTCAGTGGCCAGGGGCATGCTGGACACGTACACGCACCACGAGAGGGCTCCACAGGCATGAGCAGCGCAGCAGGACCCGACACCACCGGCGACGGCACCGGCACCCGCCGGGAAAGCCCGGAGAACGGCCCACGCGGGCCCGTCGACTCCTCCCGCGTGCCCCGGTACGCGGGACCCGCCACCTTCGCCCGCCTGCCCCGGCTGGACGAGGTCGGGGCCGCCGACGTCGCCGTCGTCGGGGTGCCCTTCGACAGCGGGGTGTCCTACCGGCCCGGCGCCCGCTTCGGCGGCAACGCGATCCGCGAGGCGTCCCGGCTGCTGCGCCCGTACAACCCCGCCCAGGACGCGTCGCCGTTCGCGCTCGCGCAGGTCGCCGACGCCGGTGACATCGCCGCCAACCCGTTCAACATCAACGAGGCCGTCGACACGATCGAGGCGGCGGCCGACGACCTGCTCTCCACCGGCGCCCGCCTGATGACCCTCGGCGGCGACCACACGATCGCGCTGCCCCTGCTGCGCTCGGTCGCCAAGAGGCACGGCCCCGTCGCGCTGCTCCACTTCGACGCCCACCTGGACACCTGGGACACGTACTTCGGCGCCGAGTACACCCACGGCACCCCGTTCCGCCGGGCCGTCGAGGAAGGCATCCTCGACACGGAGGCGCTGTCGCACGTCGGCACCCGCGGGCCGCTCTACGGCAAGAAGGACCTGGACGACGACCACCGGATGGGCTTCGGCATCGTCACGTCCGCCGACGTCATGCGGCGCGGCGTCGACGAGGTCGCCGACCAGCTGCGGCAGCGCATCGGGGACCGCCCGCTGTACATCTCCATCGACATCGACGTCCTCGACCCGGCCCACGCGCCCGGCACCGGCACCCCCGAGGCCGGCGGGCTCACCTCGCGCGAACTCCTCGAAATCCTCCGGGGACTGGCCTCCTGCCACCTCGTCTCCGCCGACGTGGTCGAGGTCGCCCCGGCGTACGACCACGCCGAGATCACCTCCGTCGCCGCCTCCCACACGGCGTACGAACTGACCACGATCATGTCCCGCCAGATCGCGGAGGACCGCGCGAAGTGACACACGACCACCACCACGAGATCCCCCGGTACACCCCCGAGCAGACCGCGCGCGCCCTGAACCCGCCCGCCGGGCGCAACGGCGGTGACCTCGTGGTCGAGACGCTCCACGGGCTCGGCGCCACCACCGTCTTCGGCCTGCCCGGCCAGCACGCGCTCGGCATGTTCGACGCGCTGCGCCGCTCCGACCTGGACTACATCGGGCTGCGCGTCGAGAACAACGCCGGATTCGCCGCCGACGCCTACGGCCGCGTCACCGGCGAGGTCGCGCCCCTGCTGCTGTCCACCGGGCCGGGCGCGCTGACCTCGCTGGCCGCGCTCCAGGAGGCCGCAGCCGCGTCCTCGCCCGTGCTCGCGATCTCCAGCCAGATCCCGTCGGCGGGCCTCGGCGGCGGCCGGCACGGCTATCTCCACGAACTGCGCGACCAGCAGGCGTCGTTCCGCGACATCGTCAAGTCCGTCCACCTCGTCCGTACGCCCTCCCAGATCCCGTCCGCGATCGCCGCGGCCTGGGAGTCCGCGCTCACCGCGCCGCACGGACCCGTCTGGGTCGAGATCCCGCAGGACGTCCTCCTCAAGGAGACGACGCTGCCGCTCGTCACCGCCGTCGACGCCACCCCGCGCGAGCTGCTGCCGCGCCCCGAGCTGATCGCCGTCGCCGCGCACGCCCTGTCGCACGCGGAGCGGCCCGTGATCATCGCGGGCGGCGGAGTCGTACGGGCGGACGCCGCGGGCAAGCTGCGGGCCCTCGCCGAGAAGCTGGCCGCGCCCGTCGTCACCACCTTCGGCGGGAAGGGCGCGTTCCCCTGGGAGCACCCGCTGTCGCTCCAGTCCTGGCTGGAGGACCGGCACACCACCGACTTCCTGGAGGACGCCGACGTCGTGCTGGTCGTCGGCTCCGGACTCGGCGAACTGTCCTCCAACTACTACACGTTCCGACCGCGCGGCCGGGTGATCCAGATCGAGGCCGACCTCGGCAAGCTGGAGTCCAACCTCCCGGCGCTCGGCATCCACGCCGACGCGCGGGAGGCGCTGTCCGCGCTGCTGGAGTCGGTGACCGGACGCGACGCCCCGGCCGCCACCGAGTCCGCGCGGGACGCGGTCCGTACGGTGCTGGCGAAGGTACGGACGCGGATCGACGCCCAGGACCTGGAGCTGGAGCAGCGGGTGCTCGCCTCCGTACGAGAAGCGCTGCCCGCCACCTCGCCCAGCTTCTGGGACATGACGATCCTCGCCTACTGGGCCTGGTCCGCCTGGCCCGGACCGATGCACTCCGGCCAGGGCGCCGGCGGTCTCGGCTACGGCTTCCCGGCGGCCCTGGGCGCGGCGGCGGCCGACCGTACGAAGCCCGTCCTCGCGGTCTCCGGCGACGGCGGCGCGATGTACTCGATCGCCGAGCTGGCCACGGCCCGGCAGTACGACCTCCCCGTCACCTGGCTGATCGTGGACGACGGCGGCTACGGGATCCTGCGCGAGTACATGACGGACGCCTTCGGCGAGACCACCGGCACAGAGCTGGCCCGCCCGGACTTCGTCGCGCTCGCCGAGTCCTTCGGGGTGCCGGCGGTCCGTACGAACCCCGAGTCGCTGCACGCGGACCTGTCGAAGGCCCTGGCGGCCCCCGGCCCGTCCGTGGTGGTGCTTCCGGCGCTCCTGAAGCTGTTCGCCCCCACGCACCTGACGTAAGCCCCTGACCCCGCCGGCCCACTCGGTCATCAGTCCTAGGTCTCGCGACGGGCGACCGCGACCAGCGACGGGTATTTGTTGCAGCGGGATGAAATCCGCACGTGGGCGCGTTGATGCCTTCCGGCAGGGGGTCCACGGGGGACGCCCGCGTACCGACAAGCGGCAGGGCAACGGAGGGCGGCGACAGTGGCGGCGGAGCGGACAGCCCCGGAGAGCAAGGGACCGGACCGGCAGGACCAGCCGGACCGGCGGGAGCACCCGGAGCACTCGGAGCAGCGGGACCGGCCGGACCAGCCGGGCCGGCGCGAGGCGAGCGGCCGGGACGCCGGCTGGGCCCGGCGTCTCATCGGCTACGCCTGGCGCTACAAGCGCAACGTGATCCTCGCCCTCGGCTCGTCCCTCGCCGGCATGGCCGTCATGGCCCTCGTCCCGCTGATCACCAAGGTCGTCATCGACGACGTCATCGGCACCGGCACCCGGTCCATCGCCGTCTGGACCGGCCTCCTCATAGTCGCGGCCGTCGTCATCTACGCCATGACCTACATCCGCCGCTACTACGGCGGACGCCTCGCCCTGGACGTCCAGCACGACCTCCGTACAGAGATGTACGGCACCATCGCCAAGCTCGACGGCCGCCGCCAGGACGAACTGTCCACCGGACAGGTCATCGGCCGCGCCACCAGCGACCTCCAGCTCATCCAGGGCCTGCTCTTCATGCTGCCGATGACCATCGGCAACGTCCTGCTCTTCGTCATCTCCCTCGTGATCATGGCGTGGCTGTCCCTGCCCCTGACCCTTGTCGCCCTCGCCGTCGCCCCCGCCCTCTGGTACATCGCCCGCCGCAGCCGCACCCGGCTGCACCCCGCCACCTGGTACGCCCAGTCGCAGGCCGCCACCGTCGCGGGAGTCGTCGACGGATCCGTCTCCGGCGTACGCGTCGTCAAGGGCTTCGGCCAGGAGGACCAGGAGACCGGCAAACTGCGCGCCGCCGGCCGCAAGCTGTTCGCGGGCCGGCTGCGTACGATCAAGCTCAACTCCCGCTACACACCCGCCCTCCAGGCCGTACCGGCCTTCGGACAGGTCGCGATGCTCGCCCTCGGCGGCTGGCTCGCCACCCGCGGCCAGATCACCCTCGGCACGTTCGTCGCCTTCTCCACCTACCTCGCACAGCTCGTCGGCCCCGTCCGGATGCTCGCCATGGTCCTGACCGTCGGCCAGCAGGCCCGCGCCGGCGTCGAGCGGGTCCTCGAACTCGTCGACACCGAACCGTCGATCCAGGACGGCACGAAGGACCTCCCGGCGGACGTCGAGGCATCGGTCGAGTTCGACGACGTGACGTTCTCGTACGCGGACGGCCGCACCGTCCTGGACGGCTTCTCGCTGGAGATCCGCCCCGGCGAGACCGTCGCCGTCGTCGGCTCCTCCGGCAGCGGCAAGTCCACCGTGTCGCTGCTCCTGCCGCGCTTCTACGACGTCACGCACGGCGCCGTCCTCGTCGGCGGCCACGACGTACGCGAACTGACCCTCGACTCCCTGCGCGCCGCCATCGGGCTCGTCCCCGAGGACAGCTTCCTCTTCTCCGACACCGTCCGCGCCAACATCGCCTACGGCAAACCCGACGCCACCGACGAGGAGATCGAACGCGCCGTCCGCGCCGCCCAGGCCGACCGCTTCATCGCCGACCTGCCCGCCGGCTACGACACCACCGTCGGCGAACAGGGCCTCACCCTCTCCGGCGGCCAGCGCCAGCGCATCGCCCTGGCCCGCGCCATCCTCACCGACCCCCGCCTGCTGCTCCTGGACGACGCCACGTCCGCCGTCGACGCCCGCGTCGAACACGAGATCCACGAGGCGCTGCGCTCGGTGATGGCCGGCCGTACGACACTGCTCATCGCCCACCGCCGCTCCACCCTCGGCCTCGCCGACCGCATCGCCGTGCTCGACGACGGCCGGCTCGCCGACATCGGCACCCACGACGAACTCCAGGAACGCTCCGCCCTCTACCGCCGGCTGCTCACCGACCCGGACGAGCTGGGCGGCGTCTCCCCGGGCCACGTCCCCGCCGTCGTCGTCGGCACGGCGGCGGAGGACGACCGCACCGTCCAGGAGGAGCTGGACGCCGAGTTCGACGCGGAACGCGGCATCACACCGGCCCTGTGGGAACGCGAGGAGGCGCCCACCGAGGAGTCCGCCGCGCCCGGCGCGACCCCCGAACTCCTCGCACAGGTCGAGGCGTTGCCACCGGCCACCGACGTCCCGTCGATCGACGAGGCCCGCGCCGTCGGCTCCGAGTCGTCGTACGGGCTGCGCCGGCTGCTGCGCGGCTTCGGACTGCCCCTGGCGGCCAGCCTCGCGCTGGTCGCCGTCGACGCCGGAATGGGCCTGCTGCTGCCCGTCCTGATCAGGCACGGCATCGACGAAGGCGTCGGACAGCTCGCGCTCGGCGCGGTGTGGGCCGCGTCCCTGCTCGGCCTGCTCGTCGTATCGGTCCAGTGGATCGCCCAGATCGGCGAGACGCGGATGACCGGCCGCACCGGTGAACGTGTCCTGTACTCACTGCGCCTGAAGATCTTCGCGCAGCTCCAGCGGCTCGGACTCGACTACTACGAGCGCGAGTTGACCGGCCGCATCATGACCCGTATGACGACGGACGTCGACGCCCTGTCGACCTTCCTGCAGACCGGGCTCGTCACTGCCTTCGTCTCCGTCGTCACCTTCTTCGGCATCCTCGTCGTCCTGCTCGTCATCGATGTGCAGTTGGCACTGGTCGTCTTCGCGACGCTGCCCGTGCTGATCGTCGGCACCGTCTTCTTCCGGCGCAAGAGCGTCAAGGCGTACGAGCTGGCGCGTGAACGGATCAGCGTCGTCAACGCCGACCTGCAGGAGTCCGTGTCCGGGCTGCGCATCGTCCAGGCGTTCGGCCGTGAGAAGGACGGCGCGGCGCGGTTCGCGGGCCGCAGCGACCACTACCGGCAGGCGCGGGTTCGCGGCCAGTGGCTGATCTCCATCTACTTCCCCTTCGTCCAACTGCTGTCCTCGGTCGCCGCGGCCGCCGTACTGATCGTCGGCGCGGGCCGGGTGGAGGCGGGCACACTGACGACCGGCGCGCTTGTCGCGTACCTCCTCTACATCGAGCTGTTCTTCGCGCCCGTGCAGCAGCTGTCACAGGTCTTCGACGGCTACCAGCAGGCCACGGTCTCGCTGGGGCGCATCCAGGAGCTGCTGCGTGAGCCGACGTCCACGGAGCAGGCGACGAAGCCGATCGACGTGCCGTCGCTGCGCGGCGAGATCGCCTTCGAGGACGTGCACTTCGCGTACGGCACGCTGGAGGGCGGCCTGGCGGAGGGCGGCGGCGCGGGTGATCCGGACGAGGCCGTCGTCCTGAGCAAGGCCCCGGTCCAGGCGGAGACCGCCCTCATGGGCATCAACCTCCGTATACCGGCCGGTCAGACGGTCGCCTTCGTCGGCGAGACGGGCGCGGGCAAGTCCACGCTCGTCAAGCTCGTCGCCCGCTTCTACGACCCGACGTCCGGGCGCGTGACGGCGGACGGCACCGACCTGCGCGACCTGGACATGACCGCGTACCGGCACCGGCTCGGCGTCGTACCGCAGGAGGCGTATCTCTTCGCCGGTACGGTGCGCGACGCCATCGCCTACGGGCGGCCGGGGGCCACCGACGCGGAGGTGGAGGCGGCGGCCCGCGCGGTCGGCGCGCACGAGATGATCGCCACGCTGGACGGCGGGTATCTGCACGAGGTCGCCGAGCGCGGCCGTAACCTCTCCGCCGGTCAGCGGCAGTTGATCGCCCTGGCCCGCGCGGAGCTGGTCGACCCGGACGTACTGCTCCTCGACGAGGCGACCGCCGCGCTCGACCTCGCCTCCGAAGGGCTGGTCAACCAGGCGACGGACCGGCTGTCGGGGCGGCGGACGACGCTGGTCGTCGCCCACCGGCTGACGACGGCCGCGCGCGCGGACCGGGTGGTCGTGATGGACCACGGCCGGGTCGTGGAGGACGGTACGCACGGGGAACTGCTCGCGCTGGGCGGCTCGTACGCGCGGCTGTGGCGCAGCTTCATCGGTGAGGCCGAGGCCGGCGCCGGGAGCGGGAGCGGGACCGAGGGGGAGCCGGAGGAGGAGCGCGCCACCGTCGCGGGGGCGTGAGGGTGGCGGCGTGAGGGCGGCGTCCTACCACCGGAGCGTGGGGGCGCCGTCCGCGTCGAGGGTCTCGGCCAGCAGGTCGGCGTACCGGCGCAGGTCCTCGTGCCAGCCGACGAAGGACGCGAAGTCCCGCATATGGATGGCGAGTCGGAGGGTGGCGGCGCGTGCGGTGCCGGGCGGCAGCGCTGCGGCGGTGTCCTCAGGGCTGCCGTCATCAGGATCGCTGTCGTCCGGGCCGCCCTCTGTACGGAGGTAGCCGGCCAGCAGCGCGCGGGCCGCGGCCGGATAGTCCACGGACGGGCCCCGGCCGGCGGCGCCGAGACCGCGCGTGGCGGCGGAACGCAGCTCGTGCAGTTCGCCGAGGATCCAGCCGAGGTCGAGCGCGGGGTCGCCGCCGGTGATCTCCTCGCCGGTGAGCAGAACGCTGTCACCGGCAGGGGAGGGGACCAGCCAGCCGGTGCTCGGCGCACCGTGCAGCAGGACCGCTCCTCCCCTGCCGGGTGGTTCGTGGGCGGCCACGGCCCAGTCGGTCAGCCGGGTCCACAGGCGCGGGCCGAGCCGGTCGTGGGCCAGGGCGCGCAGCCGGGCGCCGTCCCCGTCGGGATTCCCCTCGGGAGCGGCCCCGGAGATCCAGTCCAGGAGCCGCCCGACGCCGTGGTGCGGCGGTACGGGCTCCCCGAACTCCCATGGCACGTCGTGCAGTTGCCGCAGTGTCCGGCCCACGTCCGCCAACGCCTGTACGGAGAGCCGGTAGGCGGTCTCGTCACCGGAGGGCAGCAGCCGGGCGACGGAGACGGCGCCGGGCACGCGGTACACCACGCCGCCCTCCTCGGACACCGCGTCCCACTCACCGAGGGCGAGCCGCGCACCGGAGCCGGCGCGGGCGATGCCTCCAGGCGCACTGCCGTCACCCGTGCTGCCGGCGCGGGCGATGCCGTCACGCGCGATGGCGGCGTCCACGCGGCGCAGCGCCACGCCGGCCGCGGGCGAGGGAGGCGCCTGCGGCCGGTCGTGGGCCGGCCCGGGGACGCGCAGCCAGCTGAACCGGGCGTCGCCGTGGTACCGCACGCTGATGCGCAGGTACCGGGTGCCGTACTCGCGTACGGTCACCGATCCGGCGGCCCCCGCGGGCCGTACCGCCGCGGGGACCGCCGGGGCGTCGGCCCGATCAGCCATGGCCGGCCCGCCGGCGGACCGCTTCGACGATCTCCCGCGCGTCCTTGAGCGCGGCGGCCTCGCCCTCCGTGAAGAGGACGCCACCGCAGTTGAGGATCACCTCGTCCACTCCGGCGTCCTTGTACTCGCCGAGCACGCCCGCGATGTGGTCGGCGGAGCCGTACACGTACGTCCCGCTGTCCACGAGGGAGACGGCGCCGGCCCGCGGGTCCGCGGGGTCGGCCGCGACTCCGGCCCGGCGCAGCATGTCCGTGTAGTGGTCGGCGGAGAGGTGCCCGGCGGCGGCGGTGTGCGCGAGGACGTACGGATCGCGCTTCGGGCGGTCGACGGCGACATGGACGACGGTCGCGACCCGGCACCGGGAGTCCCGGCCCTTGGCGCCCTCGTCCAGGGCGGGTATCAGGGTCTCGGCGACATAGCCGGGCGGGGTCATCCAGGTGATGGCGACATCGGCGACACCGCCCGCGGTGCGCGCCATGTTGGGGCGCAGCACGCCCACCCCGACCTCGACGCGCGGGTGTTCCATCGGCATCAGGCGTCCGCGCAGCGCGTGGTAGTCGCCGTCGTGGTCGACGATCTCGCCGTCGAGCAGGGAGCGGACCGTACGCAGATACTCGGCGGCCATCGTGCGGGGGCTGTCGTACGGCCGCCCGTTCAGGCTCCGTACGAAGGCGGGCGCGCCGACGCCGTAGCCGGCCACCACCGGGTGACCCGTCGTCAGGGCCAGCGAACGGGCCTGGAGGGCCGCCTCGTACGGGTGGCGCAGCGGCATCAGGGTCACGCTGGTGCCGACCGGGACGCGTACCCCGGCGCCGGCCAGATGCGCGAACACCTGGTGCGTCTCCACCTTGAGCGACTGGCCCATCCATACGCGGCGTGCGTCGCCGTCGCGCACCAGCTCGGCGTAGGGACGGACGGTCTCGGTGGTGTCCGGCATGCTCGGTACGAGGATGCTCGGCAGCGTGGACCGGTCGGAGGCGTCGGTGGTCACGAGGCAGCACACCTTCCCTGATAGCTGTCGCTGTTGCTCTGGTTGTTGCTGTTGTTCTGGCTGTCGCTGTGCCTGTTGCTCACTGTATCTGTTGTGGTTCCTTGACGGAATGTTGTGTTTCCATTATCTTTCTCGGTATGAGCCCAGTGAGTCATCGCGAGGGATCGCCGATCTACAACCAGTTGAGAGTCCTGCGCGCGGAGCGCGGCCTCAGCCGGGTCGCGCTCGCCAACTCGGTGGAGGTCCACCCGCAGACGATCGGCGCCATCGAACGGGGTGACTACTTCCCGAGTCTCGATCTGGCGTTCCGGCTCAGCGACGTGTTCGGGCTTCCGGTCGAGGCGATCTTCAGTCGTAAGCCCTTCGTCCCGCTCTCCGCCCAGCTGTACAACAAGGAGGAACGCTCGTGACGCCGCAACAAGGTTCCGACGAGACGACGACGGTGGCCCGGGGTCCCCTGCGGCCGATGGCGATCGCGCTCGGCGCGCTCAGCGTGGTGATGGTGGTGCTGTCCCAGATCTCGGACGGCAACGCCTTCTCCGACTCCTGGTGGCTCGTGGCCTTCGTCGTCTGGCTGATGCTGTGGGGCATGCTGCGCTCGATGACCCGCGGCCTGGGCGAACGGCCCGTGGCCGGACTGGACGAGCGCGAACAAGTCGTACGCAACCGCGTCGCGTTCATCGGATACCAGTGCGCGGTCGGCGCCGGCATGGCGGTCGTACTGGTCATGGTCGCCTTCCAGAACGAGCCCGATGTGATCGAGCGGATTCCCGCGCTGCTCACCACGCTGATGCTGACCGCCGCCGCGCTGCCGTCGATCCTCCTGGGGCTGTCCGGTATGGACGGCGAGGACAGCGAGAGCTTCCGGGACGAGTAGGACGGGTAACACGGTGAGGCGGGTGCCCACCGATTGCGGCGGTGGGCACCCGCCCTGTTCGCGTCGTGCGTCGTGCGTTCTGCGTCGTGCGTTTTGCTCAGCGGGTCACGCGGTTCAGCAGGAGTGGTCGAACGTGTTGTCGATCGACACGGCCGAGATGGCGGACGCGGCGGAGATGCACGCGGCCGACGAGGTGACCGTGACGGTGATGGTGGCGCCGGGCGCCTCCACCGCGGGGACGATCTCGTCGGCGTCGGCGTAGCTGGTGTAACCGCTGATCAGGGACTGGGTGTTCATTGCGACTCCTAGAGCGATTCGAGCGATTCGGATGAACGGTGATCGGATCGGCGATTGCCGCCGAGCGTCGCCGGTTCAGCAGGAGTGGTCGAAGGTGTTGTCGATCGACACGGCTGAGACGGCGGAGATCGCGGAGATGCACGCCTGCGACGAGGTCGTGACGGTGGTGATGATGAGGCCCGGTGCCTCCGCCGCGGGGACGATCTCTTCTGCCTCGGCGTAACTGGTGTAACCGCTGATCAGGGACTGGGTGTTCATAGCGGCTCCCTAAGACGGAACGAGATCGGACGCGTGCACGGTTCGGCGATCGCTGGATGACACGGCGCTGCCGTTACGCGTTGACGCGGTTCAGCAGGAGTGGTCGAACGTGTTGTCGATCGACACCGCCGAGATGGCGGACGCGGCGGAGATGCACGCCTGCGACGAGGTCACCGTGACGGTGATGGTGCCGCCCGGGGCGTCCACCGCGGGAACGAGCTCCTCGGCGTCGGCGTAGCTGGCGTAGCCGCTGATCAGGGACTGAGTGTTCATGGCAACTCCCTTGGACGATAGCGAGAATGAACGGTGACCGGATCGGCAATTGGGGAATCACGCTCTCCGGCTGTGCCAGCACCATTCCGCCACCGGTGCCGCGCTGGCAATGGAGTTGACCGCTTTCGGACACTGGCCGCTTTCGGTCAACGGGCCCCGTTGAGCCCGTAGTTGACCCCGTCTATGCTCGCCGGGATGACCCGAAATCAACTGCGCCGCCTGGTATTGGACAACGGTCTGCGGGTGCTGCTCGCACCCAATCCGACCGGCGCGTCAATCGGTGTCGCCGTGCACTACGGAGTGGGTTTCCGGACCGAGCCCAAGGGGCACACAGGTCTTGCCCATCTCTTCGAACATCTCATGGTCCAGGGTGGCCATGGCGGCCCACCCGGCGGATACCTGCCCCAGGTACAGCGCGCCGGCGGCCTCGGGGACGCCAAGACCAGACAGGACCTGACGGTTTATTACGCCGCGGCTCCCGCAACGGCGTTGGAAATGCTGCTCGGTCTTGAAGCCGACCGAATGCGTTCACCGCGTATTTCCCCGCAGAATCTACGCACCCAGACCGCGGTGATTGACGAAGAGATACGTCTCATGGTGCGCAATCGTCCGTACGGCGCTTTTCCCTGGGTCCTGCCGCGCGCCCTGCACAGCCGCGCCGAAAACGCGCGGGACGGATACGGCGAGACCGTCGATCTGGCCGCCCTTGACATCCCGCTGTGCGAGCGTTTTTTCATCGACCACTACGGTCCCGGAAATGCCCTCGTGACGCTGACCGGCGCGTTCGACCCGGACACGGCGGAACGCCTCGTACGACGGCACTTCGGGCCCCTGCCGGGGCGTCCCACGGTGGCGGCGCCCGACGGCCCCGAGCCGGAGCCACGGGCGGAGACGCGGCTGTCGGTCACCGACCCGCACGCGGGACTGCCCGCGGTGGCGGTCGGCTACCGGATGCCGGACCCTGTGACCGAGCGCGCCGACTATCTCGCGCACCTCGTCCTGGCCGCGCTGCTGGGGCAGGGCAGACACGCGTTGCTGCGCCGGGGGCCGGCGGCGCCGACCGGGGTGTCGAGCCTGTCGGTGGGCTGCGGGCTGTTCGGGCTGCCGCTGGACACGACGGGGCCCGATCTGCTGACGCTGTTCGCGGTGTACGGAAGCGGGGGAGACGGGGACGCCGGGCGGGTCACGGACGCGCTGGACACCGTGCTGACGACACTGGCCGAGAACGAGATCGACGCCGGGCTGTTGCGCGCCACCACCGCCCGCTGGGCGTCCGGGGCGCTGCGCGAACTGGGCGACCCGGGCACCCGGGCCCAGCTCCTCGGAGCGCGCGAAATGCTTTTCGGCGAGGCCGAGTTGACCGAACGGCTGCCCGAGCTGATACGGACCGGGGTGACCGGCGAACAGGTGAGCCGGGCCGCCGCCCGGCTGCGCGCCTCGCACCGGGCGGTCGTGGATTTCGTACCGCGCGCGAACACGGCAACGGCCGCGGGCGCGGGCGCGAGGGATGCCGCGACCGAGCCCGCGACGGATGCCGATGCCGCGACCGCGAAGGCGACCGCGACCGGCCGCCGTGGAAAGGCCGCGGCATGACCGGCGACGCGCGGCTGCCGCTGCCCGACCTCGACACCACCCTCCCCAACGGGCTGCGGGTGGTGCTCTGTTCGGCCCCCGTCGTCCCCCTCGTCGAGATCCGGCTCACCGTCCCCTACGCCGCCACCGGACCGGGCGAGGTCGCGCTGCGCCAACTGCTGGCCGGGATCCTGCTGCAAGGCACCGCGCGCCGTGACGCCGATGCCTTCGACACGGCCCTCGCCACGCACGGTGCCACGCTCGGCGCCGGAGCCGACGCCCGCAGGTTCAGCGTCACCGGCCACACCCTGGCCGGCTCCCTGCCCGCCGTACTGGCCCTGTTGGCCGAGACGGTGCTCGGGCCCCGGCTGACGGAGGACGTCGTCGCCCCCGAACGGGCCAGGCTGGCCCGCCGTATCGAGCTGTCCTCCCACCAGCCGGCCGCCGTCGCCCAGCAGGCGCTGCTGCGTCGGCGGTACGGCGACGAGGTCGCCGCGCGCCTCCAGCCGGCCCCTCAACTGGCCGCCGCCTGCACGCCGGAGGACCTCGCCGAGCTGCACGCGCGGCATCTGGGAGCCACCGGCGCGGTGCTCGTCCTGGTCGGCGATCTGCGCCCCGAGGAGGCTCTCGCGGCGGTCACCGATGTGTTCGGGGCGTGGCAGGCCGGGGCGGCCGACGACGTACCCCGGTCGCCGCCACCGTTCGTGGGCGGACCGCCGCTGTGGGTGGACCGGCCGGGCGCCGTGCAGAGCATGATCCGGCTGGCGACCCCGGCGCTGCCGCGTACGGATCCGGGCTATCCGGCCCTGCATCTGGCCCAGTTGGTCTTCGGCGGGTCGTTCGCCTCCCGGCTGGTGGCGCACCTGCGCGAGGAGAAGGGGTACGCGTACCAGCTCGGCTCCGGCATGGAGTCCGTACCGGGCGCGTCCACGCTGATGGTCGAGGCCGACACCGCCGCCGAGCACACGGTGGCGGCGCTCGGGGTGATCCGGGGCGAGCTGGAGCGGATGGCGGCCGAACCGCCGTCGGAGGGGGAGGTCGACGCGGCCAGGAGCTACGCGATCGGCTCCATCGCCACGGCGATGTCCTCCCCGGCTTCCCTTGCCTCCGGCCTGTCGAATCTGCTGCACATCGGGGTCGGGGCGAACTGGCTGCACGGATGGGGGCCGTTGCTGGACGGCGTGCCGTACGAGGCGGTCACGGAGGCGGCCCGGCGCTTCTTCCGGCCCGGGGCTTTCACGGGCGTGGTACTCGCCGACGGGTCGGCGGTCGCGTCGCTGCGGCGCGACGATTCGGCCGAACTCGACTTCTGAGCCTGAGAGGGGCCGGCG
>NZ_JBHUZM010000007.1:0-128408 GCF_042667665.1 Streptomyces sp. NPDC057307
CATCAGCCCGGCCGGCGCTCTCTCTACGTACGAAGGACAGGTTCAGCCGTACATCCGCCGCATCGCGAAGTCGACCATCTGCTCCACGGCCTTCGCGTCGAAGACCATCCGGTGGTCCCCCTCCATGTCGATCACGAAGCCGTACCCCGTCGGCAGCAGATCAATGACCTCCGCGCCCGTGATCACGAAGTACTTCGACTCCTTGCCCGCGTACCGCCGCAGCTCCTTGAGCGTGCTGAACATCGGGATGACCGGCTGCTGGGTGTTGTGCAGGGCCAGGAACCCGGGGTTGTCACCGCGCGGGCAGTAGACCTTCGACGTCGCGAAGATCTGCTGGAAGTCCTCGGCGGAGAGCGACCCGGTCGTGAACGCCCGCACCGCGTCCGCCAGCGACGGAGGGGACGGCTCGGGGTACAGCGGCTGCTCCCCGTAACCGCCGCCGCCCATCGGCTGCTGCGGGGGTGCGTACTGCTGCTGAGCGCCAGCGTTCTGGTCGTAGCCGTACATGCGCCCAAGACTACTGAGGAAAGGCCCGCCGATGGGCCGCATGCGCTCCTCGTCGTCCTCGTCACAGATGTCCGGTAGGGGTTGCATCTTATTACCGACGGGTAGCATCATCGGAGTCACTACTGATACGCGCCACTGATCGCGTACGAGGAATTCGCCTCCCAACCGCTTACGGAGCCGTCGCCATGGGGCACTACAAGTCGAATCTCCGCGACATCGAGTTCAACCTCTTCGAGGTCCTCGGGCGCGACAAGCTGTACGGCACAGGCCCGTTCGCGGAGATGGACGTCGAGACCGCCAGGACCATCCTTGCCGAGGTCACCAAGCTCGCCGAGTCCGAGCTGGCCGCCTCCTACGCCGACGCGGACCGCAATCCGCCCGTCTTCGACCCGGAGACCAACACTGCTCCCGTCCCCGCCTCCTTCAAGAAGAGCTACCAGGCCTTCATGGACTCGGAGTACTGGCGCCTCGGCCTCCCCGAGGAGATCGGCGGCACCACGTCGCCCCGCTCCCTGATCTGGGCCTACGCGGAGCTGCTGCTCGGCGCCAACCCGGCGATCTGGATGTACACCTCGGGCCCGGCCTTCGCCGGCATCCTCTTCGAGGAGGGCAACGAGGCGCAGAAGAAGATCGCCGAGATCGCCGTCGAGAAGCAGTGGGGCTCCACGATGGTGCTCACCGAGCCCGACGCAGGCTCGGACGTGGGCGCCGGCCGGTCGAAGGCCGTGAAGCAGGACGACGGCTCCTGGCACATCGAGGGCGTGAAGCGCTTCATCACCTCCGGCGAGCACGACATGTCGGAGAACATCCTTCATTACGTACTGGCCCGCCCCGAGGGCGCCGGACCCGGCACCAAGGGCCTGTCGCTCTTCCTCGTACCGAAGTACGAGTTCGACTGGGAGACCGGCGAGCTGGGCGAGCGCAACGGCGTGTACGCGACGAACGTCGAGCACAAGATGGGCCTCAAGGCGTCCAACACGTGCGAGCTGACGTTCGGCGACCGGCACCCCGCCAAGGGCTGGCTGATCGGTGACAAGCACGACGGCATCCGCCAGATGTTCATGATCATCGAGTTCGCGCGGATGATGGTCGGCACGAAGGCCATCGCCGCGCTCTCGACGGGTTATCTGAACGCGCTGGAGTACGCCAAGGAGCGCGTCCAGGGCCCCGACCTCTCGCAGTTCATGGACAAGAGCGCGCCCAAGGTCACCATCACGCACCACCCGGACGTGCGCCGCTCGCTGATGACGCAGAAGGCGTACGCGGAGGGCATGCGCGCGCTGGTGCTCTACACCGCCTCCCTCCAGGACGAGATCGCCAAGAAGGAGACGGAGGGCGAGGACGTCAAGGCGGAGCACGCGCTGAACGACCTGCTGCTGCCGATCGTGAAGGGCTACGGCTCCGAGAAGTCGTACGAACAGCTCGCCCAGTCGCTCCAGACGCTCGGCGGCTCGGGGTACCTCCAGGAGTACCCGATCGAGCAGTACATCCGGGACGCCAAGATCGACACTCTGTACGAGGGCACCACCGCCATCCAGGGCCAGGACTTCTTCTTCAGGAAGATCGTCCGCGACCAGGGCCAGGCGCTGAACACCCTCTCCGAGGAGATCAAGCAGTTCCTCGCCGTCGGCACCGGCGGCGCCGAGCTGGCCCCGGCCCGCGACGCGCTCGCCAAGGCGGCCGTCGACCTGGAGGCGATCGTCGGGCGGATGCTGACCGACCTCACCGCCACCGCCGAGGACGTCAAGAACATCTACAAGGTGGGCCTCAACACCACCCGCCTGCTGATGGCGTCGGGCGACGTCGTCGTCGGCTATCTGCTGCTGCGCGGTGCGGCGGTGGCCGTGGAGAAGCTGGAGACGGCCTCCGCGAAGGACGTGCCCTTCTACCAAGGCAAGATCGCGGCGGCGAAGTTCTTCGCCGCGAGCGTCCTGCCGGGTGTCTCGGTGGAGCGCGCGGTGGCCGAGTCGGTGGACAACTCGCTGATGGAGCTGGACGAGGCGGCGTTCTGACGTCGCCGCGGTAGTGCGGTGACCGGAATCGGTCACCGGGTCCGCCCGGTGACCGATTCCTACAAAGTTCCCCGGCCACAGCGCGCCTTGCCCACACGAACGGGCCAACCGTGTCTCGTTATGGTGATCCCATGAGCACATCCGCCCGCTTCGACCGCGGCCACACCGACGACCTCATGACCTTCCTCGCCGCCAGCCCGACGCCGTACCACGCGGTGGCGAACGCCGCCGAGCGCCTGGAGAAGGCCGGTTTCCGGCAGGTCCGGGAGACGGACGCGTGGGAGGGGACCACCGGCAGGAAGTACGTCCTGCGCGGCGGGGCGCTCATCGCCTGGTACGTCCCCGAGGGGGCCGAACCGCACACGCCGTTCCGGATCGTCGGCGCGCACACCGACTCCCCCAACCTGCGCGTGAAGCCGCTGCCGGACACCGGGGCGTACGGCTGGCGGCAGGTCGCCGTCGAGGTGTACGGCGGGCCGCTGCTCAACACCTGGCTGGACCGCGACCTCGGACTGGCCGGCCGTCTCTCCCTGCGGGACGGCACCCACCGCCTCGTCAACGTGGACCGGCCGCTGCTGCGCGTCCCGCAGCTGGCCGTCCACCTGGACCGCGGGGTCAACACCGACGGTCTGAAGCTGAACCCGCAGCGGCACATGCAGCCGATCTGGGGTCTCGGCGAGGCCGAGGAGGGCGACCTGATCCGCTTCGTCGCCGAGGAGGCCGGGGTCGACGCGTCCGACGTCACGGGCTGGGACCTGATGCCGCACTCCGTCGAACCGCCCGCCTACCTCGGGCGCGATCGCGAGCTGCTGGCCGGGCCGCGGATGGACAACCTGCTGTCGGTGCACGCCGGTACGGCCGCGCTGGCCGCCGTCGCCGGTGCCGCCGACTCGGGCACGGCCCTCCCGTACATCCCGGTGCTCGCCGCCTTCGACCACGAGGAGAGCGGCTCCCAGTCCGACACCGGCGCCGACGGGCCGCTGCTGGGCACGGTGATGGAGCGCTCGGTGATGGCACGGGGCGGTTCGTACGAGGACCGGGCGCGGGCGCTGGCGGCCACGGTCTGCCTCTCCTCCGACACCGGGCACGCCGTGCACCCCAACTACGCGGAGCGCCACGACCCGACGCACCACCCGCGCGTCAACGGCGGCCCGATCCTCAAGGTCAACGTCAACATGCGGTACTCGACGGACGGCGGCGGGCGCGCGGTGTTCGCGGCGGCGTGCGAGCGGGCGGGCGTGCCGTGGCAGTCGTTCGTCTCGAACAACTCGATGCCCTGCGGCACGACGATCGGCCCGATCACGGCGGCCAGGCACGGCATCAAGACGGTCGACATCGGCGCGGCGATCGTGTCGATGCACAGCGCGCGCGAACTGTGCGGCGCGGAGGACCCGTTCCTGTTGGCGAACGCGCTGGCGGCGTTCCTGGAGAGCTGAATTCCCCTCTCCTGCATGGGTGTTCCCGCGCCGGGTACCCGCGTAAGCGGCCCTGGAATGGCCACCATTCGTATCAGGAGGCGGGATTCATGGGCGTTGGCGGATGCATCGCACTCATCGCGGTGGGAGCGATCCTCACTTTCGCGACGGACTGGGAGGCGGAGAGCGTCAACCTCGACCTGGTCGGGGTGATTCTCATGGCGGTCGGCCTCATCGGCATCGCGACGTTCACGAGCATGGCGAAGCGCCGGCGGGCGATCGTACAACCGCCGACGGTGATCGAACGCGACCGGTAGGCCGACTCGACGCGCGCGGCGGGCACCTCAGGCCCGTCCGGCGATCGAGGACGAACCGGCCACCGGACGGCCCCGGTTGCACCACCCCCGCCCGGAGCCCTACGCGTCGAGGCCGGCCAGTACGAGGCCCAGGCGGCCCGTGCCCGACGCGGTGACGCGTACCGGCACACCCCAGTCCTGCTGGTGGACATGGCACGCGGGGTACTCGATCTCCGGGGCGTCGTCGCAGGACGCGGCCATCGCCGAGACGTGCAGCACGCCCTCGGTGACGCCGTCCGCCAGCACCAGCTCGCGGCCCAGGTCCGTGCCGGCACCGGAACCCTCCGCCAGCAGCTCCGGCGGTGTGGCGGAGACCAGGAGCCGGGTCGAGGGACCGTAACGGGTGTCCAGCTTCTGCCCCTTGGGCGCCTCGAAGACGACGTCGAGCCGCAGCGTGCCCGGCGCGACATCGGTCGCGGCGCGCCGGGTGCGGTGCGCGACCGACTCGACGCGGACGGCCTCCTCGGGCAGCCGCAGCCGGGTGAGCCGGTGCCGGGCGGACTCGACCACGACGATGTCGGCACCGACGAGCACCGCGTCGGACGGCTCCCGCAGATCCGTGGCGAGCGTCGTGACCTCGCCGGTCGCCGGGTCGTAGCGGCGCAGGGCGTGGTTGTACGTGTCCGACACGGCCACCGAGCCGTCCGGCAGCGCGGTCACGCCGAGCGGGTGCTGGAGCAGGGCCTGTTCGGCGGGGCCGTCGCGGTGGCCGAAGTCGAAGAGTCCCGTGCCGACGGCGGTCCGTACGACGAAGCCCTCCCCGTCGCCGTCCCCGTCGCCATCGCCGTCGCGGTCCCGCTGCACGTAACGCAGGGCGCTCGTCTCGGAGTCGGCGACCCACAGCCGGTCCTCGGTCGCGGCGAGCCCGGACGGCTGCGCGAACCACGCCTCGGCGGCGGGCCCGTCGACCAGGCCCTCGTTGGTGGTCCCGGCCGCGACGCCGACGGTGCCGGTCGCCGGGTCGTACGTCCACAGCTGGTGCACCCCGGCCATCGCGATCCACAGCCGGTCGTTCCACCAGGCCACGTCCCACGGCGAGGAGAGCGCCACGTCGAGGGCGGGCCCGTGGGTGGGTGAACCCTGCCACCACTGCCGGCCGGTGCCGGCGAGGGTCTCGACGGTGCCCGTGCCGGGGTCGTAGGCGCGGATCGCGTGGTTCACGGTGTCGGCGACCGCGATCCGCCCGTCGGGCAGCGGGGCGAGGCCCTGCGGCTCGTTGAAAGCCCCCGGACCGAGGCCGCGCTCGCCGTCGCCGATCCGCCGTACGACGCTCTCGCCGTCGGCCGCCAGCTCGACCAGCTGATGCCGGGTGGAGTCGGAGACCAGGAAATTCCCCGAGGGCAGCGCGAGCACCTTGCCGGGAAAGCGCAGGTCGGTGGCGACGGGTTCGGGCGCGACGTAGGGCCCGTCGCCGCGCCGCAGGGTCCCCTTCGCGGCGTGCTCGGCCTCCAGCTCCTCGACCAGCTTCTCGATGGCGTGCGCGTGGCCCTCGCCCGCGTGCTGCGCGACGACGTACCCCTCGGGGTCGATGACGACGAGCGTGGGCCAGGCCCGTACCGCGTACTGCTTCCAGGTCGCCAGCTCCGGGTCGTCCAGGACGGGGTGGTGCACCTCGTACCGCTCGACGGCGTCCACGACGGCCGCGTGCTCGGCCTCGTGGACGAACTTCGGCGAGTGGACGCCGATGATCACGACGGTGTCGCTGTGCTTCTGCTCCAGCTCCCGCAGCTCGTCGAGGACATGCAGACAGTTGATGCAGCAGAAGGTCCAGAAGTCGAGCAGAACGATGCGTCCGCGCAGGTCGGCGAGGGTGTACTGCTTGTCGCCGGTGTTCAGCCAGCCACCCTTGCCGATCAGCTCCGGAGCACGTACCCGGGCGCGGCGACGGGGTGCGGGGGCGGGTACGGATGCGTGCGCGTCGTTCATGGTTCAAGGGTGCCACCCGGCTCGGACAACGCTGCCCCGAGGCCGGTCGTCGCGCATGACAGTCGTGTGACGGCTGTTGCGGGTGGGACAGGCCGGGGCCGTCGTCGCCCACTGTCCTGAAAAGGGTGTACGGGCTACCGCCTACCGTGCCGCCCCGGCCGGCCGGGGGCAGGTGGGTCCCCTCGTGCGCGCCGTCGCGGACTACCCCGGGCGGTGACCCGCCCTTCCGCCGGGCGGTGACCGGCCGTTCCGTGGCTAGCCGGCCAGGTCCTCCGCCGGGTCGCCCGCCCGCACCAGTGCCTCGCCCGCCTCCGTACGGAAGTACAGCACCGAGCGGCCCGAGCGGCGCCGGCGGATCAGGCCCGCGTCCAGCAGCACCTTCAGATGGCGGCCCACCGACCCGAGCCCCTGGCCGGTCAGCGCCACGAGCTGGGTCGTGCTCTTGGGGGCGCCGAGCAGGACGAGGACCCCCGCCCGCGCGGGGCCCAGCAGCGCGCGCAGCGGCTCGGGCACCCGCGCCCGGTCCGTGTCGGCGAGGGCGCCCGCGCACGGGTACACCACCGCGTAACGGTCCGCCTGCCAGGACACCCAGCCCGTGTGCGGGGTGACGGGCACGAACATCAGCCGCACGCCGGGGATCACCTGCGAGGGGTTCAGGGGGCCGGCGCGCGTGGTGATCTGGAGGCGGCTGCCGCCCAGCCAGCGCATGCCGGGACGCATGTCGCTCAGCGCGCTCGCCCAGCCGCCCTGGCTCAACTGGGCGGTACGCGCGACCACATCGGCCTCGATGAGACGGCGGCGGCGCGGCCAGTACGGCAGCACGGCCTCCGTCCACACCCACTCCAGGACGGCGGCGGCACGCTCCGGCAGGTCGGAGCGGTTCAGCCGGGCGGGGAGGGGGCCCTCCACGGAGAGGAGCAGATCCTCACGGGCGCGCTCGGGCGACGTCTCCCGGATTCGTACGACCTCGTCCTCGAAAGCGGGCTCGCGGTCGCCGCAGCCGGAAGGCGGCGGGGTGATGAAGTCCGCGTTCCAGAAGCGGCCGAAGGCCGACCGTACGAGCAGCGCGGTGAGGGGGTCGGCCGCCTGGCGGGCGCGGTAGGCCGGCAGGTGCGCGTCCAGCCAGGCGCGCTCGCCGGGGTGCGCGCCCGTGTGCGCGGCCGTTCCGCGCTCCAGCGCCTTGAGGCTCGCGACCGTCTCCGCCAGCGGGGAGACCACGAACCGGCTGCCCGCCAGCGTGTCGGCGTCGATCTGCCACCAGCCCATGCGCCGCGCCCCTCCCCGCCTCCTGATGTTTCGCTCCGACGCGAAACATTAACGTGCCGCCAGTCGCCCCACCGAGACTCCCCGGCATGCGTACCTACCGGGAACTCTTCCGTACGAAGGAGTTCACTCCGCTCTTCCTGACCTCCGCCGCACAGGTCGCCGCCCAGACCGTGAGCGGACTCGCCCTGGGCACGCTCGTCTTCACCGCGACCGGCTCGCCCCTGCTCTCCGCGCTCGCCATGTTCGGCCCCAACCTCGCCCAGGTGATCGGCGCGACGACGCTGCTCTCGGCGGCCGACCGGCTGCCGCCGCGCGCCACACTGACCCTCGTCGCGGCCGTCTTCGCCCTCGGCACGGCGGCCACCGCCCTGCCCGGACTGCCCATCACCGCCGCCCTCGCGATCACCCTCGGCCTCGGGGTGGTCTCGGCGCTCGGCGGCGGGGTACGGCTCGGGCTCCTCAACGAGATCCTCTCCACCGAGGGCTACCTCCTCGGCCGCTCCACCCTCAACATGTCGAGCGGCCTGATGCAGATCGGCGGCTACGCGACCGGCGGCCTCCTGCTGACGGTCCTGTCCCCGCGCGGCACCCTGCTCACCGGCGCCGCCCTGTATCTCACCGCCGCCGTCGTGGCGCGGCTCGGCCTCAGTAGGAGGCCGTCCCGGGCGACCGGCCGGCCGTCGATCTCCGCGACCTGGCGCAACAACGCGCTCCTGTGGGCGTCCCGGCCCCGCCGCAGCGTGTTCCTGGGGCTGTGGGTACCCAACGGGCTGGTGGTGGGCTGCGAGTCCCTGTACGTGTCGTACGCGCCGGAGCACGCGGGTGTGCTGTTCGCCGCCGGCGCGGCCGGGATGCTGACGGGCGACATCCTGATCGGCCGCTTCGTGCCCCGCCGTTGGCGGACGCGGCTGGCCGTCCCGCTGTTGCTGCTGCTCGCCGCCCCGCATCTGCTCTTCGTCCTGGGTCCGCCGCTGCCGCTGGCCCTGGCGGCCGTCATGCTCGCCACCGTCGGCTTCGGGGCGAGCCTGGTGCTCCAGGAGCGTCTGATGGAGCTGACGCCGGAGGGACTGAGCGGGCACGCGCTGGGGCTGCACTCCGCGGGAATGATCACCATGCAGGGCGTGTGTGCGCTCCTGGCCGGCGCGGTGGCCGAACTGACGTCTCCCGCCACGGGAATCACGGTGATGGCGGCCGCCTCCCTGACAGTCACGCTGTCGTTGGCGCGGGGGCTGCGGGCGGGGGCGCGGGCGGAGGGTTCCGTCATCCGTACGCGTACAGCTGACCCAGCACCGCCGTCCCCCGGCAGCCCGGTGGGTACGGATACGGCATGAAGTACTTGGTGCGCGACAAGATCTTCGCCATCGGCGACGACTACTGGATCGAGGACGAGCAGGGCCGCCAGGCCTTCCTCGTGGACGGAAAGGCGCTGCGGCTGCGCGACACCCTGGAGTTGAAGGACCCTCAGGGGCGCGTCCTGGTCACACTCCGTCAGAAGCTGCTCAGCCTGCGCGACGCGATGACGATCGAGCGGGACGGCGAGCCGCTGGCCACCATCCGTAAGAAGAAGCTGTCGCTGCTGCGTAACCACTACCGGGTCGCCCTCGCCGAGGGCACCGAACTGGACGTGAGCGGGCGGATCCTGGACCGCGAGTTCGCGATCGAGTACGACGGGGAACTGCTGGCGCACGTCTCGCGCCGGTGGTTCCGGGTGCGGGAGACGTACGCCGTGGACGTCATCAGGGACGACGCGGATCCGTCGCTGCTGATCGCGGTCGCGGTGTGTGTGATCCGGATGGCGGAGAAGGAACGCGAGGAGGGCTGAGCGGCGGATCCGCCCACACCGTGACAGCCCGTGTGACGGCCCCCGTGGCGGCCTCCCGGGGCTCAGCGCCGGGGCGCCGTCACGCCCAGCAGACGGTCCTTCAGGACCGGGAACCGCTCGCGCGTCGTCGCGACCCTCGCCGGGTCGAACTCGACGGTCAGGACCTCCTCGCCCGTCCCCGCCTCCGCCAGCACCTCGCCCCACGGATCGACCACGATGCTGTGCCCGGACTGCTCCACGCCGGCGTGCGTCCCGGCCGTCGAGCAGGCCAGTACGTACGCCTGGTTCTCCACCGCGCGCGCCTGCGCCAGCAGTGTCCAGTGCGCGCGGCGGCGGGCCGGCCAGCCGGCCGGGACCACGAAGACCTGCGCGCCCTCGTCGAGCAGGCCCCGGAACAGCTCGGGGAACCGCAGGTCGTAGCAGGTCGCGAGGCCCAGCACCGCGTCCGGCAGCGCGACGGTCACCAGCTCGTCGCCCGCGCCCATCAGGGTCGCCTCGCCCTTGTCGAAACCGAAGCGGTGGATCTTGCGGTACGAGCGCACGAGAGCGCCGTCGGGCGAGATGACCAGCGCGGTGTTGTAGAGGTCGGCGGCGCCGTCCAGGACGGCCTCGGGGGCGCGTTCCACGATGGATCCGGCGTGCAGCCAGACACCCGCGTCTCTCGCCGCCTCCGACATCGCGCGGAACGTCGGACCGTCCAGCGCCTCCGCCTCGGCGGCGAACGACTCGTACGCGAAAGCACCCACCGGCCACAGCTCGGGCAGGACCACCAGGTCGGCGCCGCGCTGCTGCCTTACCAAAGAGGCGGCGCGCTGCCTACGGGAATTGACCGCTTCGTCCGGGTCTACTGCGATCTGGATGAGGGAGGCGCGCACACTACCACCGTCCTGGCATTCGAGCCTTCTACACGGGCCTACGATCGTCACACGAAAGCACTGCCGGGGTGCCAACGGGCAGCGTAACTTAGGCTCTCGAACCTCCCACGCAGCACGCAGCCCGCCGCCCGCATCCAGCAGCCCAGCCCGCTAACCGCAGAACCGTCGAGGGGTCCCGTGACCGTCCATCCCAGCCTTCAAAACTACGCCGATGCCTGGTCCCACTCCATTGAAGCCATAGCCGAGCTGGTACAGCCACTCGTCGAGGGTGAGTGGAACCGGCGCACGCCGTGCCCCGGCTGGTCGGTGCGGGACATCGTCTCGCATGTCATCGGGCTTGAATGCGAGATGCTCGGCGACCCGCGGCCGATCCACACGCTGCCCCGCGACCTGTACCACGTGCAGAGCGAGATCTCCCGCTACATGGAGATGCAGGTGGACGTACGGCGCCACCACACCGCTCCGGAGATGACCTCCGAGCTGGAGTACACGATCATCCGCCGCAACCGTCAGTTGCGGAACGAGAACCGCCAGCCCGGCACCATGGTCCGCGCCCCGCTCGGCACCGAGCAGACGCTCGAACACGCCATGCGGAACCGCGCGTTCGACATCTGGGTGCACGAGCAGGATCTCCGTACGACGCTGAGCAAGCCCGGCAACCTCGCCTCCGCCGGCGCGCTGGTCACCCGCGACGTACTCCTCGAAGCCCTCCCGAAGGTCGTCGCGAAGGAAGCGGGCGCGCCGCCGAACACGGCGATCGTGCTCGACGTGCACGGCCCGGTCGAGTTCCTGCGGACGATCCGGGTCGACGCGGACGGCCGCGGCACGATCGACGGCTCGCCCTCGCTCGGCCCCGCGGTGACGCTGGTGATGGACTGGGAGACGTACTTCCGGCTGGCGTGCGGGCGGGTACGGGCCGCCGCGGTGCCGGACCGGATCAAGACGGACGGCGACGCGGAGCTGGCGGCGGCGATCCTGCGGGAGTTCGCGGTCACGCCGTAACGCGCGGCGCCGCCCCCCTCCTTACAGAGGCCGCGTTCAGGCGGGTACGTGCACGGCCTCCACCCGGCTCGCCACCAGCCGCTCCCGCTCCCGCCGCGCCGTGCGCGCCCGCAGCCGCAGGATCTGGACGATCCCGAGCGCTTCGAGGACGAAGACGGACGAGAACGCGACGCGGTAGTTGCCGCCGGTCGCGTCGAGGAGCACGCCGACCGCGAACAGTGTCGTCATCGAGGCCACGAAACCGCCCATGTTGACGATGCCGGAGGCGGTGCCCTGACGGGCGGGCGGGTTCGCGGGCCGGGCGAAGTCGAAGCCGATCATCGACGCCGGTCCGCAGGCCCCGAGGACGACGCAGAGCGTAATCAGCAGCCACATCGGCGCGTGGGCGCCGGGGTAGGCCAGCGTCGATCCCCACACGAGCGCGGTCACACCGACCGTGCCGAGGGCGAGCGGGGCCCGGGCGGCGTGGTGGCGGGCGATGATCTGCCCGTAGACGAGGCCGATCACCATGTTGACGAGGACGATCAGGGTGAGCAGATCGCCCGCCGTGGCCCGGGACCGCCCCTGGGCCTCGACGAGGAACGGCAGGCCCCACAGCAGCAGGAAGACCATGGCGGGGAACTGGGTGGTGAAGTGCACCCAGAGCCCCAGCCGGGTGCCGGGCTCCCGCCACGACTCGGCGATCTGCTTCCGTACATAAGTCGCGCCGGCGTGCTCGGACGGCGGCGGCTCGTGGCCCTCGGGGTGGTCCTTGAGGAAGAACAGCATCAGTACGAGGACGACGACACCGGCCATCGAGCTGCCGACGAACGTCGTGGTCCAGCCGAGGTCGGTCAGCAGCCGGGCGATGACGAGGGTGGAGACGAGATTGCCGGCCATCCCGAAGAGCCCGGTGAACTGCGCGATCAACGGGCCCTGGCGGGCGGGGAACCAGTGGGCGCCGAGGCGCAGTACGGCGATGAAGGTCATCGCGTCGCCGCAGCCGAGGAGGGCGCGGGCGGCGAGGGCCATGCCGTAGGTGGGGGCGAGGGCGAAGCTGAGCTGGCCGAGGGTGAAGAGCGTCACGCCGAGGGTCAGGACCCGGCGGGTGCCGAGCCGGTCGACCATGAGGCCGACGGGTATCTGCATCCCGGCGTAGACGAGGAGTTGGAGGATCGAGAAGGTGGAGAGGGCGGAGGCGTTGACGTGGAAGCGGTCGGCGGCGTCGAGTCCGGCGACGCCCAGGCTCGTACGGAAGATGACGGCCACGAAGTAGACGGCGACGCCGATGCTCCACACGGCGACGGCGCGACGGCCGCCGGGCGGGTCACCGGGAAGACTCGGGGCCGGGCCGCGGCCGGACTTTCCTCCCGGCTCTCCTGAAGAGGCCGCGCTCACCTGGCCTCACCCCGGATGAGCACCTTGACCCGGCTGACGTGGGCGCGCACGCACCGCGCGGCGGCGTCGGCGTCACCGGCGCGGATGGCTTCGAGCAGTTCGGCGTGCTCGGTGATGCTGGTCCGTACGCGCTCGGGGTGCGCCTCCATGACGGCGACGCCCATTCTCAACTGCCGGTCCCTGAGCTGGTCGTAGAGCTTCGACAGGATCTCGTTGCCCGCGTTGCGCACGATCTCGGCGTGGAAACACCGGTCGGTGACGGCCACCGCGGCGAGGTCCCCCTCGTCGGCGAGGCGGCGCTGCTCGTCGAGGAGTTCCTCCAGGCGCGCGACGAGCCGCGCGGACGCGGGGACGGCCTTGCGGGCGGTGAACTCCTCGACCAGCAGGCGCGTTTCGACGACATCGGCGATCTCCTGCGCGGAGACGGCGAGGACGAGGGCGCCCTTCTTCGGATAGAGCTTGATCAGCCCCTCGACCTCCAGCTTGAGCAGCGCCTCGCGCACGGGAGTACGGGACACCCCGACGGCCTCGGCGAGTTCGCCCTCCGTAAGGAGGGTCCCGCCCTGGTAGTGCCGGTCGAGCACGCCCTGCTTGATGTGGCTGTAGACACGGTCGGCGGCGGGCGCGGGGGAGGTGGCGGCAGGCATGCGTACAGCTTAGATACAACAGAGATACGACGGGGATCCCGTCCACATCGCGGAACGACGGATTTCCCGGGCGTGCCGTACATCCCTCCGGGCGGCTCATGCGTCTTTCAGTGGACTCCCCCTTTATGGGCGCGCGTCCAATTCACTTCAGACCAATGCATTTGCGACATCGGAGCGTTCCATTGATAACCAGCCTCCCGGCCGTGCGCAGAAACGTGCGTAGGACCACCGTGGTCGCCCTCACCGCCGGCGCCATGCTGACGGGCACGGCCCTGGTCGCCCCGGCGACCGTGGCGGCCGAGTCCGCGCCGGCCGCCAAGGCCGCCGCTCTGCCGACGCTCTCCGCCAAGGGCGCCTTCCTGCTGGACGACACCACCGGCGCCAAGAAGTACGGCAAGGGCGCGGACGTCCGCCGCCAGATGGCGAGCACCACGAAGATCATGACCGCGGCCGTCGTGCTCAACACCAAGGGCATCGACCTCAACCGCAAGGTCACCATCAAGCAGACCTACCGCGACTACGTGACGCGGGAAGGCGCGAGCACCGCGGACCTGCGCACCGGCGACAAGGTGACGATCCGTCAGCTCCTCTCCGCCCTGATGCTCCCGTCCGGCTGCGACGCGGCGTACGCCCTGGCGGACGCGATCGGCACCGGCTCCACGGTCGCGGCGCGCACGAAGTCGTTCATCGGGAAGATGAACACGAAGGCCAAGGACCTGGGCCTGAAGAACACCAAGTTCGACTCGTTCGACGGCATCTCGGCGGCCGGCGACAACTACACGACCCCGCGTGATCTGGCGACGATCGCCGACTACGCGATGAACAACTCCACCCTGCGCACGGTCGTCAAGGCCACGAGCTACAAGGCCGCGGCGACGACGAGCACGGGCGGTACCCGCACCTACACCTGGTACAACACGAACCAGCTGCTCGGCTCGTACTCGGGCGCGTTCGGCGTCAAGACCGGCACCGGCACGGCCGCGGGCCCCTGCCTGATCTTCGCCGCCACCCGTAACGGCAAGACGCACATCGGCGTCATCCTGAACGGCACGGACCGCTACGGGGACGCGGCGAAGCTGCTCGACTACTACTCCGGCGCGTCGACGGCGAAGACGATGAAGCTCCGCCAGCTCCCGGCGGGCGCCCAGCGCGACTGACCCCCCTGCGGGATGCGGTAAGAGGCGCGGCCACCGGACGGTGGCCGCGCCTTCGTGTACGGGCCGGGCCCCGCGCGCCCCCCTGTAACCTTCCTCGGTCAGACGTCGGCCGACATCGAGGAGGACGGGTGGCCGGTCAGCGGATCACAACCCGCAACGCCCGCTTCCAGCAGTGGCACGCGCTGCTCGCCAACCGCAACAAGCGCAAGCGCCAGAACGAGTTCCTCGTCCAGGGCGTGCGCCCCATCACGATGGCCGTCGAACACGGCTGGACCGTACGCGCCCTGCTGTACGACGCGAGCCGCCCGCTCTCGCGGTGGGCCGAGGAGCTGCTGCGCGGCATCGTGACGGACCGTGTCGCGATGGCCCCCGAACTCCTCGCCGAGCTGGGCGAACGCACCGACGGCGCGCCCGAGGTCCTGGCCGTGGTCGAGATGCGGCCGGACGACCTGAGCCGTATCCGCGTCCATGACGCCTTCCTGGGCGTGCTGTTCGACCGCCCCAACCAGCCGGGCAACATCGGCAGCATCGTCCGCTCGGCGGACGCCTTCGGCGCGGACGGACTGATCGTCACCGGCCACGCGGCGGACGTCTACGACCCGAAGGCCGTACGCGCGACCACGGGCTCCCTGTTCGCGCTCCCGGTGGTCCGCAGCCCGTCGCACCACGAGGTGGGCGAGTGGCTGGCGAAGGAGCGGGCACAGGGCCACCCCGTCACGGTCGTCGGCACGGACGAGCACGGCGAGTCCGACGCGGACCAGTTCGACCTCACCCAGCCGGTGCTGCTGCTGATCGGCAACGAGACGACGGGCCTGAGCACGGGCTGGCGCGAGCTGTGCGACCACCTGGTGAGCATCCCGATGTCAGGCTCGGCAAGCTCCCTGAACGCGTCGAACGCGGCGACGGTGGTGCTGTACGAGACAGCGCGCCAGCGCCGGCGGGCCTGAGCCGGGGGGTTACGCGGACCGCCGCGCGTACGCGGTCAGCGCACGCCACGCACCGGGGCCGTCCGACCGTCCGCCCCCGCGTACCGCGCCCGGGACTCCGCCATCTCCGGCTCGTGGCGCACCGCCCAGTCCGCCAGGGCCGACAGTGGGGCGAGCAGCGTGCGGCCGAGTGGGGTCAGGCTGTACTCGACGGCCGGGGGCACCGTCGGGTGCACCTCGCGGCGGACCAGGCCGTCCGACTCCAGGCCGCGGAGCGTCCGCGTCAGCATGCGCTGGCTGATGCCCTCGATCGCGCGTTGCAGCTCGTTGTAGCGATGCGGACGACCGCCGAGCAGGACCACCACCAGCACGCTCCACTTGTCGCCCACCCGCCGGAACACCTCGCCGACCGGGCACGCTGCGAGTTCGTCCGCCGGGACGGGTCGCGGCAGTTCATGGGCCAGCATCGAGGGCAGCGACGGCGACGAGGGCACATCGGTGTGCGTACCGGACATGAAACTGCCTTCTTTCAGCATCCGACAGGGCGGCCCACGATGGACCGGTCGAGGCCGAGGCGGCGCCTCGGCACCGAGTCTATGGAGGACACCGTGACGGGCCACCCGACCAAGACCGTAGTCATCAGCGGCGGGACCGACGGCATGGGCCGGGCGACCGCGCTCGCACGCCTCGCGCGGGGCGACCGCGTCACCGTCATCGGCAGCAGCGAGTCCAAGGGGCGTGCACTGCTCGACCGGGCCGGAAACCCACGGCTGCGTTTCGTACGGGCGGACCTGTCGTCGATGGCGGAGGTCGAACGGGTGGCCGCTGTCGTGGCCGAGCAGTACGACGCGCTCGACGCGCTGGCGCTGTTCGCCAACCGGGTGAGCCCGAAGCGCCAAGAGACCCCGGACGGACTGGAGTTCACCTTCGCCCTGTACTACCTGAGCCGCTATCTGCTCGGCCGGCGGCTGCGCCCGTTGCTCGACGCGGCCCCCGACCCGCTGATCGTCAACGTCGCGGGCGTCGGGGCCACCGCGGGCCGGATCCTCTGGGACGACCCCCAACTCACCCGCCGCTACGGCCAGGTACGTGCCCAGCTCCAAGCCGGCCGGGCGAACGACCTGCTCGGTGTCGCGTTCGCCAACCAGGCGGAGGGCAAAGCCCGTTACGTGCTCTACCATCCCGGATTCACCCGCAGCGGGGCGGACGGGCACAGCAATCCGCTGGTCCGGGGCACGATCAAGCTGCTCGGGGCGTTCTTCGCGCGGCCCGTGGCCGACGCGGTACGGCCCGTCGTCGAGTGGATCGACCGGCCCCCCTCGGAGCCGCTGACCGCCATCGACCGGGGCAAGCCGGTCCCGAAGACACTGAAGACGCTCGACCCCGGCGACGCGGTCCGCCTCGCCACGTACACCGAGAGCCTGTTGCGGGGCCGTTGAGACGCACAGGCACCAGAAGGACGACAGGCGCCAGAAGGACCCAACTGACCGACGCGCGGCTCACTCAGCGGGAAATCGAGGGCGTCCCACCAGATTCTTGGGCTCGTCCAGCCATGTCTTCTGCCGCCCCCGCGGCGTCACCGTCAGGCCGAAGCGGGTCAGGGACGGGCGGTCCCGGGATTCCCACCAGGTCCGTGCCAAGGCGATCTCGTCCCAGAGGCGGCGGGTGCCCCACTGGCGTACCGCGTCCGGGGCGTCCCAGGTCTCGTAACGCACCGACGCCCACGAGCCGTTGCCGTCCGAGAGGGTGATCCGGTCCCAGGTGTGGACGTAGCACGCGTCCGGGACGTGGAGGCCGATCGTGAACGCCGCGTCCACGTTCGACAGCGCCAGGTCCGGGGCGATCGCGGACGGGCCCAGCCGGTCGGGGGGCACAGGGGGGAGGGTCACCTCGTGGGGGCGTTGGGCGCGCATCCACATGAAGCTGACGTTGTCCACGAAGCGGCCGTACGAGGGGGCGCCCGGCTCGCCCCGTACCAGGCGCAGCAGGCCGGTGTTGGCGTACGGGGTGCCCCACGGCGTCACGATGGTCGCGCCCGGGCGGGTCTGTGCGATCCAGGTGCGGGGAACGCGGCGTACGGCCGCCGTCGAGTGGATGTGGTCGTACGGCGCGCCCTTGGGCCAGCCCGCCAGGCCGTCGCCGACCACCACCCGCTCGGGCACCAGCCCGGCGGCCTTCACCCGGTCCGCGGCCTCCGCCGCGACGTTGGCGTCGACCTCCACCGTCGTGACGGACTCGCGGCCGAGTCGGGCCGCCAGCAGGGCACTTGTCCAGCCCGTGCCCGTGCCGATGTCGAGTACGCGGGCGCCGTCCACGACATCCAGCCGCCGCAGCATCGTCGCCACCTGCGAGGGCTTGGAGGCGCACGACGTGGGGACGCCGGGGCCGTCGTGGGCGCCGTCGTCCAGTTGCGTGACGATCACCTCGTCCGCGTCGACCAGCGCCCACCACGTCTCGGGCTCGACGACCCGGGAGACCCGTCGGTAGCCGGTGGGGATGGCGGCGTCCGGCGCCCATACGGACTCCGGGACGAACACCGGGCGGGGGGCGCGTTCGAACGCGCCGAGCCACCCTTCCTCCAATGCGCCGGACAGGGTCAGGCCGGCCAGCAAACGCTCGTAGCCGTCGCGCACTTCTTCGGGGTCTCCCTCTGCCGTGGGACCGGACGACTGCGTTCGGTCACCGAAACAGATATACCCGCTTCGCTCCGTAACCACAGGGGCGTACGGAAGCACGCCCGCCCCACCCGTCACGTACCGGCGTGAGAAACGAGAGAAGGGTCGCGACTCTGCGATGAGTCGCGACCCTTTTCCACGCCAGGTGATCAGCCCCAGGTGATCAGCCCCAGGTGATCAGTCGCTTCGGCTGTTCCAGGATCGCCGCGACGTCCGCCAGCACCTTGGAGCCCAACTCGCCGTCCACCAGCCGGTGGTCGAACGACAGGGCCAGCGTGGTGACCTGACGGGGCTTCACCTTGCCCTTGTGGACCCACGGTTGGAGCTTGATCGCACCGACCGCCAGGATCGCGGACTCGCCCGGGTTGAGGATCGGGGTGCCCGTGTCGACGCCGAAGACGCCGACGTTCGTGATGGTCACCGTGCCGCCCTGCATGGCCGCCGGGGTCGTCTTGCCCTCGCGGGCCGTGGACACCAGTTCGCCCAGGGACTGGGCGAGTTGGGGCAGGGTCTGGGCGTGCGCGTCCTTGATGTTCGGGACGAGCAGGCCGCGCGGCGTCGCCGCCGCGATGCCGAGGTTGACGTAGTGCTTGAGCACGATCTCCTGGGCGGCCTCGTCCCAGGTGGCGTTGACCTCGGGGTGGCGCTTGATGGCCACCAGGAGCGCCTTGGCGATGAGCAGCAGCGGGTTGACCCGTACGCCCGCCATGTCCTTGTCGGACTTCAGCTCGTCGACCAGCTTCATCGTGCGCGTCACGTCGACCGTCACGAACTCCGTGACGTGCGGCGCGGTGAACGCGCTGCCCACCATCGCCGCCGCCGTGGCCTTCCGTACGCCCTTGACGGGGATACGCGTCTCCCGGCCGACGGGTGCCGGCGCAACAGGCGCGGCGGTCACCGAAGCGGGCGCCGGGAGCGGTGCCTCAGGCGCCGCCGTGACCGCAGCCGTGACCGCAGCCGTCGCCGCGTGCACGTCCTCGCGGGTGATGATCCCGTCCGGGCCCGTCGGCGTGATCGTCGCCAGGTCCACGCCCAGGTCCTTGGCGAGCTTGCGCACCGGCGGCTTCGCCAGCGGGCGCGACAGGTCCTCGGCCACGGGGGCCGAAGCGACCCCGTTCATCTCCGCCTGGATCGCGGCGGCCGCGGCGCCCTGCTCGGGGACCGCCGCCGCTCCCCTGCGCGGACGCCGCTTCGTGGAAGCCTCCGAGACGCCGTAGCCCACGAGCACCGGCTGGCGCCCCTTCGGCTCGGCGGCCTCGGCCTCAGGCGCGACGGGCTCCACGGTCGGCGCGGCAGCAGGAGCCTCCGACGGAGTCCCCGGCGCCACGTCCACCGTGATGATCGACGCCCCGACATCCACGGTCGTGCCCTCGTCGAAGCGCAGCGCGTGCACCACCCCGTCGTAGGGGATGGGCAGTTCGACGGCCGCCTTCGCCGTCTCCACCTCGCACACCACCTGGCCGTCGACGACGGTGTCGCCCGGCTGTACGTACCACTTGAGAATCTCGGCCTCGGTGAGTCCTTCGCCCACGTCGGGCATCTTGAACTCTCGATAGCGGGCAGAAGTGTCAGTAGTCATGGTCACGGCACTCCTCAGTACGCGAGCGAGCGGTCGACGGCGTCGAGCACCCGGTCCAGACCCGGAAGGTACTCCTCCTCCAGGCGCGCCGGCGGATACGGGGCGTGGAAGCCGCCGACCCTCAGCACCGGAGCCTCCAGGTGGTAGAAGGAGCGCTCCGTGATCCGGGCGGCGATCTCCGCGCCGGAGCCGTAGAACACCGGCGCCTCGTGGACCACGACCAGCCGGCGGGTCTTCTCCACCGACGTCTGGATCGTGTCGAAGTCGATCGGGGACATCGAGCGGAGATCGACGACCTCCACCGACTTGCCCTCCTCGGCCGCGGCCGCCGCCGCCTCCAGACAGACCTTCACCATCGGGCCGTACGCCGCGAGCGTCAGGTCCGTGCCGGTCCGGGTGACCCGGGCCTTGTGCAGCGGGTCCGGGATGGACTCGGTGTCGACCTCGCCCTTGTCCCAGTAGCGCCGCTTGGGCTCGAAGAAGATGACCGGGTCGTCGCTCTGGATGGCCTGCTGCATCATCCAGTAGGCGTCCGCCGACGTCGACGGCGAGACGATCTTCAACCCGGCGACATGCGCGAACAGCGCCTCCGGCGACTCCGAGTGGTGCTCGACGGCGCCGATGCCACCGCCGTACGGAATACGGATGACGACCGGCATCTTGATCTTGCCGAGCGCGCGGGCGTGCATCTTGGCGAGCTGCGTGACGATCTGGTCGTACGCGGGGAAGACGAAACCGTCGAACTGGATCTCCACGACCGGCCGGTAGCCGCGCAGCGCGAGGCCGATCGCCGTACCGACGATGCCCGACTCGGCGAGCGGGGTGTCGATGACCCGGTCCTCGCCGAAGTCCTTCTGGAGTCCGTCGGTGACCCGGAAGACACCGCCGAGCTTGCCGACGTCCTCGCCCATGATCAGGACCTTGGGGTCGGTGTCGAGGGCGACGCGCAGCGACTCGTTGATCGCCTTCGCGAGGGGGAGTTTCTGTACGGCCATGGCTACTTGCCCTCCTCGAACGACGCCTGGTACGCGGCGAACTGCGCCCGCTCCTCGTCGACGAGCGCGTGCCCGTCCGCGTAGACATGATCGAAGATCGCCATGTGGTCCGGGTCGGGCATCGCCCGCACCGCCTCACGCACCCGCTTGCCGAGCGCCTCGCTCTCCTCCTCCAGAGCCGCGAAGAACGCCTCGTCGGCGGCCGACTCCCGCTCCAGATACGCGCGCAGCCGCAGGATCGGGTCCTTCGCCTCCCACGCCTCGCGCTCCTCGTCGGCCCGGTACTTGGTCGGGTCGTCGGAGGTGGTGTGCGCGCCCATCCGGTAGGTGAACGCCTCCACGAGCATCGGGCCCTGGCCGGTGCGGGCGCGCTCCAGCGCGGCGCGCGTCACGGCGAGACAGGCCAGTACGTCGTTGCCGTCGACCCGGACGCCGGGGAAGCCGAAGCCCTGCGCGCGCTGGTACAGCGGCACGCGCATCTGCTTCTCGGTCGGCTCCGAGATCGCCCACTGGTTGTTCTGGCAGAAGAACACCACCGGCGCGTTGTAGACGGCCGAGAAGGTGAACGATTCGGCAACATCGCCCTGGCTGGAGGCGCCGTCGCCGAAGTAGGCGATGACGGCCGAGTCCGCGCCGTCCTTGGCCACGCCCATCGCGTAGCCGGTGGCGTGCAGCGTCTGCGAGCCGATGACGATCGTGTACAGGTGGAAGTTGTTGGTCTTCGGGTCCCAGCCGCCGTGGTTCACACCGCGGAACATCCCCAGCAGGTTGGTCGGGTCCACGCCCCGGCACCAGGCGACGCCGTGCTCCCGGTAGGTCGGGAAGACGTAGTCGTCGTCGCGCAGCGCGCGTCCCGAGCCGATCTGGGCGGCCTCCTGGCCGAGCAGCGAGGCCCACAGGCCCAGCTCGCCCTGGCGCTGCAGGGACGTGGCCTCGGCGTCGAAACGGCGCGTGAGGACCATGTCGCGGTACAGCCCGCGCAGGGATTCGGGGGTGATGTCGGCTACATAGCCGTCGTACTCGGCGTTCTTGACGCGTTCGCCCTCGGGCGTCAGCAGCTGTACGAGCTGGGGCTCGGAAGCCTTCGGCTGCGGCGCCGTCTTGGCGCCGGCGCGCTTGGTGCCGCTGCTACGTCGCGGCTTTCGCGCGGCGGCAGTGCTCTCCACGGTCACGTGCGTGCTCCTCCGTCGGTCCGGTCCCCGGGATCCGCCGGGAACCAGTGCGGCTCGCCTGCTTCCGGACGCGTGCACGGGGTGGGTGCGGCCCGGCCGGGACAGGCGTGACAAGGTGCCCCGGCGAGCGCCCTGTCACAGGCACGTTACCCAGTGAGTCGCATTCCTGCGAAACCCCTGTTGACCTGCAATTTTGCTTGGATTTCCAAGTAAATCGCCAAACTCGGGGACAACCACTGGTCACAGCCTTGCAGGCCGCCGGAACAACGGCACGTTATCCCGACGGCCCACGACGGGGATAGGGGGAAGTGTGTTTGACTGATCTCGTGCCTGAAAAGGGAAAAATCACCGTATTTCTGCTGGACGACCACGAGGTCGTCAGGCGGGGCGTGCATGAGCTGCTCGCCGTCGAGGACGACATCGAGGTCGTGGGCGAGGCCGGTACGGCCGCGGACGCGCTGACCCGGATCCCGGCGACCCGGCCCGACGTCGCGGTGCTGGACGTACGACTGCCGGACGGCAGCGGGGTCGAGGTCTGCCGCGAGATCCGGTCCAGGGACGAGGGCATCAAGTGTCTGATGCTCACCTCGTTCTCCGACGACGAGGCGCTGTTCGACGCGATCATGGCCGGTGCCTCGGGATACGTGCTCAAGGCCATCCGCGGCGACGAGCTGCTGACCGCCGTACGGGACGTGGCGGCCGGCCGGTCCCTGCTGGACCCGGTGGCGACGGCGCGGGTGCTCCAGCGGCTCCGCGAGGGCAACACCCCCAAGGGCGACGACAAGCTCGCGAACCTCACCGACCAGGAGCGCAAGATCCTGGATCTCATCGGCGAGGGACTGACCAACCGCGCGATCGGCGAGCGGCTGCATCTCGCCGAGAAGACGATCAAGAATTACGTCTCCAGCCTGCTGTCCAAACTGGGCATGGAGCGCCGCTCGCAGGCCGCCGCGTACGTGGCGAGAATCCAGGCCGAGCAGCGCTGAGAGGAGCCAGCCGAACCGGGCCGGGCAGTGCGGGGACGGGCCCGCCGAACCGGCCCCGGCGGCCCTGAAACCTGTCGAAGGGCCTCACCCTGCCCGGGTTCCCCGAAGGCCCGGCAGGGACCAAGGTCCCCTTCATCCGGGGCGGGCGGCTCTGTTCCGTGGACGATCGGTGACAGAGAGTGGATGGCATGTCCACCGATGATCTGCGCGCGATCGAGCTGCTCAACCGGGTCCGCTACGGACGGGTGGCCACGAGCATGCGGGCGATGCCCTTCGTGGCACCGGCCCGGCACATCGTCAAGGACGAGAGCGTCGTCCTGCGGATGCACCGGGGGATGGGCTACCACCGCGCGTGCAGCGGCAGCGTGGTCGCGTACGGCGCCGACAACTTCAACACCGGCGAGCCCGATCTCTGGTCGGTCCAGTTCACCGGCACCGCGAGCATGATCAGGCCGACGACGGACGAGCTGGCGCTCTTCGGCCCGGGTCCGCACCATGTCGACGGCGAGCCGTTCGAGCCCGTCTACATGAGCCTGACGCCGCAGTTCGTGACCGTGCACATCCTTGAGTACTCGACCGAGCGGTCGGCAGAGCCCGCGGCCGAGCAGTCCGGCGAGCACCCGGCCGAGCCCGCGGCCGAGCTGAGCGGGAGCGGAAGCGGACGGCGACACGATCGCCACGCTGCGTGATCTATCATCTGAAGGGTGCCGTGCTCATCTGCAACGACCGCGACGATGCCCTATGTCGCGACCGCTCCACCCGTGGTGGACCTGCCCTTCGGTCTCCTGCCTCTCGGTGACCTGCTCCGACGCTACGACTACGGCGGCGAACCACTGGCCTGCCGACCCGTCGCCCAGGGCCTGCTGAACCGGGGCTACCGGCTCACCACCACCCACGGCACCTACTTCCTCAAGCACCACCTCGACGGCGACCGCGAGTCCATCGCCCGCCAGCACCTGGCCACCCACCGGCTCCAGGCGCTGGGCGTCCCCGTCGTACCGCCCGTCCGGGACACCGAGGGCGGCACCGTCGCCGTGGTCGGCGGCCACTGCTACGCGCTGCACCCCTGGATCGACGGCCGCCACCGCACCGGCGCCCAGCTGACGCTCGCCGCGTCGCGGCATCTCGGGTCGCTCCTCGGAGCCGTACACACCTGTCTGGCACAGGTCATGGAGTCGGCGACGGACCGCTTCACGTACCAAGGCGCGTACGACAGCGCCGCCCCCGCCGACACCTTCGCGCTCATCGACGAGTTACTCGCGCTCGCCCGCGGACGCACCCCGGGCGACGGCTTCGACTCACTCGCCGAACACCGGCTGCGGGAGCGCCGCGCCCTCCTGGAGCGGCACGCCCACCACCGGCCGCCGGCGGCCGCCGAGACGGCCACCGGCTGGGTGCACGGCGACTTCCACCCGCTGAACCTGCTCTACCGGGGCACGGACCCCGTCGCGATCGTCGACTGGGACCGGCTGTCCGTCCAGCCCCGCGCCGAGGAGGCCGTCCGGGCGGCGGCGATCTTCTTCGTACGGCCGTCGGGGGAGCTGGACCTGCCGAAGGTACGGGCGTACGCGCGCGCCTACCGGCTCGTCTCCGGGGCCGACACCGCCGAACTGGCCGCCGCCGTCCACCGGGTGTGGTGGGAGCGGCTGAACGACTTCTGGATACTGCGCTGGCGCTACCAGCTGGACGACCGAAGGGCCGACCCGCAGTTCCCTGCGGTGTCGGCCCTGGCGGTGTGGTGGACGCGGCGGTACGAAGAGGTGTCGGACGCGTTCGCGGGGTGAGCGGAGCGGTCAGCCGCTGTCTCCGACGCCGGCCGCGGTGCCCTCGACGACCCCTTCGGCGTCGCCCCCGCCGCCCGGCTCTCCGGTGCTGCCCTCGGTGGTGCCCGTGTTGGTCCCGCCTTCCACCGTGCCCGGGTCGGACGTCGACGGGTCGCCGGACGGCTCCCCGTTCCCGCCTTCCGTCGTGCCCTCGGTGTCACCGGGATCGGTGGACGACGGCGGGTCCGTCGGCTTGTCCGACTCCGACGGCTTCTCGCTCGGGGTGTCGTCCGTCGGGTAGCCCGGCTGTTGATTGCCGCCCGTGGAGGTGTCCGTGTCGTCGTCGTCGGAGGGAGCGGACTCCTCGTCCGACTCCGACGGCTTGTCGCTCGGGGTGGTGGACGGGCTCTGCGAGGTCTTCGTGTCCTGCTTGTTGTCGTCGCCCGTGCCGGAGATGTTGTTCACCGCGTACGCGGCACCCGCCAGGATCGCGACCACGGCGAACAGCGCGAACAGCCACATCTTGCCGCGGCCGCCGCTCCCGTTGCCGTGGTGACCGCCGTCGTAACCGCCGTCGTTCGGGTTCTGCGGCGGCAGCAGCGGGCGCTGCGCGGTGTCGCCGTGCGGCGGGTGACCGAGCGCGGTCGTCGCGGCGACGCCCATCGCCGGGGTGCCGCCCTCGTGCATGTCGACGGGGCCGGTGTTCCAGGTGCCCGTGTGGCTGCCCTGCTGCTGGAGCATCTGCATGCCGTACTGGACGAGGCCGCGCATCTCCTCGGCGCTCTGGAACCGGTCGTCCGGGTCCTTCGCGAGCGAGCGCATGACCAGCCCGTCCAGCTCCGGCGGCACCACGTCCGAGACCTCGGACGGCGGGACGGGGATGTCCTGGACGTGCTGGTACACGACGGAGAGCGGCGTCTCGCCGGTGAACGGCGGGCGCAGCGACAGGAGTTCGTAGAGCAGACAGCCCGTGGCGTACAGGTCGGACCGGTGGTCGACGGCCTTGCCGAGCGCCTGCTCGGGGGAGAGGTACTGCGGCGTGCCCATGACCATGCCGGTCTGGGTCATCGTCGACTGTGCGCCGTGCAGGGCACGCGCGATGCCGAAGTCCATCACCTTGACCGCGCCGCTGTCCGTGATGATCACGTTCGCGGGCTTGATGTCGCGGTGCACGATGCCGTGCTGGTGCGAGTACGCGAGCGCTTCGAGCACACCGGAGACGATGATCAACGCCTGCTCCGGCGGCGGCGCCTCGGCGTTGAGCAGCAGATCGCGGATCGTGCGGCCCTCGACGAGTTCCATGACGATGTACGGGACGGTCTGGCCGCCCACGACATCCTCACCGGAGTCGTACACCGCGACCACAGCATGGTGGTTGAGACCGGCCACCGACTGTGCCTCACGGGTGAAGCGGGCCTTGGAGACCGGGTCCTCGGCGAGGTCGGACCGCAGCAGCTTGACGGCCACGGTGCGGCCGAGCCGGACGTCCTCCGCCGCGTACACCTCCGCCATACCGCCCCGGCCGAGGCGGTACGTCATCCGGTAGCGGCCGTCTCCGACCAGCCCGCCGACGCCCCATGAGTCAGCGGCATCAGGCACTCCGCCGCCGCCTGCTTCGGGTTCGGGTGCCATCAGTCCTCGCCGTCGTTTCTGTCCGCGTGCCGCCCGCGTGCGCGGGGTCGCGGTGGTGCACTGGGATGGATGGAAGATACGGGGTCCAGGAGCCGGTACGCATCCTGGCTGGTGCTGTGCCGGTCACGCTACAGGCTTCGCGCGGCACGCCAATTGCAGACGGACCGGCCATCAAACCCGCTACGGCGGCGCGCACGCAAATTCCATGCTTTTCCTGTAACGCTTCCGAGACTCTTGTTGTGCGTACGGTCACGGATCGGGCACCCGGCTTGACGTGTCACTGCCCTGCGGCAGACTTGGCCCGTAAATACGGGATCAGCGGGATCACGCGAGCACGGGTCAGCGCGGAACTACTGACATCACCGCGTCGCCGCGCCGAGGGGGAAGCACAGTCATGAGCCACGACGGCGCACAGGGCCGCTACGCGGGCGGTTCGGTCGCGGGCGGCCGGTACCAGCTTCGTGACCTGCTCGGCGAGGGCGGCATGGCGTCCGTCTACCTCGCGTACGACGCGGCGCTCGACCGGCAGGTCGCGATCAAGACGCTCCACACCGAACTCGGCCGGGAGCAGTCCTTCCGCGAGCGCTTCCGGCGCGAGGCGCAGGCCGTCGCGAAGCTGTCGCACACCAACATCGTCTCGGTCTTCGACACGGGTGAGGACGAGCTGGACGGCTCGCTCATGCCGTACATCGTCATGGAGTACGTGGAGGGGCAGCCGCTCGGCTCCGTGCTCCAGACGGACATCCAGCAGTACGGCGCGATGCCGGCCGACCGCGCGCTGAAGGTGACGGCGGACGTGCTCGCCGCGCTGGAGACCAGTCACGAGATGGGGCTGGTGCACCGCGACATCAAGCCCGGCAACGTGATGATGACCAAGCGCGGCGTCGTCAAGGTGATGGACTTCGGCATCGCGCGGGCCATGCAGTCCGGTGTCACGTCGATGACGCAGACCGGCATGGTCGTCGGAACGCCGCAGTACCTCTCCCCCGAACAGGCGCTGGGGCGCGGCGTCGACGCCCGCTCCGACCTGTACTCGGTCGGCATCATGCTCTTCCAACTGCTGACGGGCCGGCTGCCGTTCGAGGCGGACTCCCCGCTGGCGATCGCGTACGCGCACGTGCAGGAGGAGCCGGTCGCCCCCTCCTCCATCAACCGCTCGATCACGCCGGCGATGGACGCGCTCGTCGCGCGGGCGCTGAAGAAGAACCCGAACGAGCGGTTCCCGAGCGCCGCCGCGATGCGCGACGAGTGCGCGCGGGTGCTTCCGCAGGGCCACACCGGCGCGCCGGTGATCGTCCAGGGCGCCCCGTCGGCGAGCGGCTCGGGCGTGGGCTCGGCGGTCTTCCCGCCGGTGGACCAGGGCATGCCGGCGCCGCAGGGCGGCGTGCAGACGCCGTACCAGCCGGGCGCGTACGGCCCGCCGACACCGGCCATGCAGACCCCGAACCCGATGCAGACGCCCCCTCCGACCTACGGCTACCCGCCGCAGCCCAACCAGGGCTACCAGACCCCGGTGCCGTCGTACTCGATGTCGCCGCAGCAGCCGCCGATGGGACCGCACGGCGGCCAGGGCGGCGGCAACAGCGGCGGCGGCAAGCGGAACCTGCCGGTCGTCATCGGGTCGATCGTGGTCGCCATCGCGGCGATCGGCGGTCTGACCTTCGCGCTCACACAGGGCGGCGACGAGGGCGACGACCCGGACGCCAAGCCCAGCGGCTCCGCGGTCGCGGGCCACCGGCCGCCGGAGCGCAACCGGACCATCGACAAGGAGAAGTGCGCGGACGCGTACGAGGACGGGGTGGACCCGACCAAGGTCCAGGCACCCGATCTGCGCTACAAGGACATCCTCTCCGTCAAGGAGTGCCTGCGGTCGGCGGGGTGGACGTGGACGGAGACCCAGGTCAACGACCCCACGCAGGCGCAGGACATCGTGGTCGACCAGTTCCCGCGCCAGGGCTCGGCAGTGCTGCCCAAGGACCAGGAGTTCGAGCTCAAGATCTCCACGGGCAACCCGGAGTAGCCGACGGCCTGGGGTGGCCTACCGCCGGGCGGTGACCGACAGCCCGCGGTGACGGGCGCCCCGAAGCCGTGCGCGCGGCCGACCGTGAGCGCGGGAGTGTACGGCGGCCGTGAGGGTCGGCCGTCGCCGAGATGCCGCTTCTGTCACCACATGTGACGCTGAGTCGGTGATGTCACGGCTCCACGCACGGCTCCCCACCCCTCGCGCGATCGCAGTCGCGGTCGCGGTCACGCTCGCCTCTCTGTTGTTCGCCGCGCCCCTCGCGTACGCCGAGGAGCGTGAGCCGCCGCGCGCCGACCCGTCGCGTTCGCCGAGTGCCACCTCCTCGCTGGCCGGGAACCAGGCCGGGCAGGGGCGGCCCCGGCCGGGGCGGACGACGGCGAGCCCCGAGGCGTCCGAGTCGGGGGCCGTCGACGAGCCCGGGGACGGCACGTACGCGCCGACTTCGCCGAGCACGAGCGGAAGGCCCTCGTCCGGTTCCGCTTCGCCGTCGCCCAGCCGGTCCGCGTCGGGCTCCGCCGAGCCCGAGACCGACAAGAAGAAGGACCCGAGGACGGAGCGCGAGCGGGAGCGGGACCGCCGGGACGAGGGTGACGACGAGGGCGCCGGGGACGACGACGTAGACCTGTCGGACGACTCGGAAGCCTCGGCGGACGCGCCCTTTTCACCCCGTACGCCCCCTCAGGACGCCAACGCGCAGGAGCAGAACAGCCAGGCCGTCTCCCAGCCGGCCGCCCGCGCCGTCCCCGCACTGACCCTCGGCATCGGGATGGCGCTCATGGGGCTCGGTATCGGTTTTCTGGGCGTACGGCTCCGTCGACACTGACTCCGAACGCCCCGTACGCACCCCTGCGTACCGCCCCTGAGCTGCAGCTTTGTCACCCTCGTACATCTCGCGTCGCCCTTACCTCCTCCTTACGACTGACGCGTGACGTCCCCCTCAGGGCCCTTGCCGTCGGCCCCATACTCGGTATACATACTGAGTATGTCGATCCGCCACGGCCTTCTGGCCCTCCTCGAACCGGGACCGCGCTACGGCTCTCAGCTCCGTACGGAGTTCGAGTCCCGCACCGGTGCCACCTGGCCCCTGAACGTCGGCCAGGTCTACACGACGCTGGGCCGTCTGGAGCGCGACGGCATGGTCGTCCAGGACGGTGAGGACGAAGCCGGCCACGCGCTGTACGTGATCACGGACGCCGGTCGCGAGGAGCTGCGGAACTGGTTCCGGTCACCGGTCGACCGGCGCAGTCCGCCGCGCGACGAACTCGCCATAAAGCTCGCGATGGCCGTCGGCGCACCCGGGATCGACATCCGGGAAGTGATCCAGTCCCAGCGCCACCACACGGTGCAGGCGATGCAGGACTACACCCGTCTCAAGGCCCAGGCCACCGACGTCTCGCCGGAGAACCGCGACGACGTGGCGTGGCTGCTCGTCCTCGAACAGCTCATCTTCCAGACCGAGGCCGAGGCGCGCTGGCTCGACCACTGCGAGGCGAGGCTCGTCCGGCTCTCGCTGATGGCCGCGGAGAAGGAGAAGAAGCAGCGGAGGGACGAGAAGGAGGGCGGCGCACCGTCGCCGGGGGAGAAGCCCGCGCGCGCCTCCCGGGCCGGCCTCGGCCGCTCCAAGCGCCGCTGACGCCTCATCTCCCCGCACCGCCCGTCCGCCTCGTAGACACGCACCGCCCCAGACCTACGCACCACCCCACACCTACGCACCAGATCCGTTCTCAAGGGGGATCCACCCATGCCTGACCAGGCACCGCATCCTGTGCTCCAGCTCAAGGACCTGACCCGCGTCCACGGCAGTGGCGCCACCGAGGTCCACGCCCTGCGCGGGATCAACCTCGACGTCTTCCCCGGCGAACTCGTCGCCGTCATGGGCCCGTCCGGCTCGGGCAAGTCCACGCTGCTCACCATCGCCGGCGGCCTCGACACCCCCACGTCGGGCCAGGTGATCGTCGAGAACACCGACCTCACCACCGCCGGCCGCAAGCAGATAGCCGCGCTGCGCCGCCGCAGCATCGGCTACGTCTTCCAGGACTACAACCTCATACCGGCCCTCACCGCCGCCGAGAACGTCGCCCTCCCCCGCGAACTCGACGGCACTTCCGCCCGCAAGGCCCGCGGCGAGGCCGTCGCCGCGCTGCGCGAGATGGACCTCGACCACCTCGCCGACCGCTTCCCGGACGAGCTGTCCGGCGGCCAGCAGCAGCGCGTGGCCATCGCCCGCGCGCTCGTCGGCGACCGCCGTCTCGTCCTCGCCGACGAACCCACCGGCGCCCTCGACTCCGAGACCGGTGAGTCCGTGCTCGCCCTGCTGCGCAGCCGCTGCGACGCGGGCGCGGCCGGCGTCCTGGTCACGCACGAGCCGCGCTTCGCGGCCTGGGCGGACCGCGTGGTCTTCCTCCGGGACGGCGCGGTCGTCGACCAGACGATCCGCAGCCAGGCCGACTCGCTCCTCACGGGCCAGGCGGCCGAACGGTGAAGAACTGGTACCACTCCTGGCGCGCCGCGATCCGCATAGCCCGCCGTGACGCCTGGCGCTTCAAGGGACGCAGCTTCCTCGTCCTCGCCATGCTCGCCCTGCCGATCGTCGGTGTGAGCGCCGCCGATCTGACGGTGCGCAGCTCGACACTCTCCACCGCCCAGACGCTCGACCGCGATCTGGGGAACGCCGACGCCCGGATCCAGGACCCGCGACTCGGCGGCGTCCCGATCATGCAGAACGTCAAGGGCGACAACTACCAGCCGGTCAAGGACTACGACGACGAGCCGTGGCCCGAAGGCGAGACGGACATCGCGGCGACCCTCCCGGCCGACGCGAACACCCTCGTCGACTCGGAGGGCATGGCCAAGCTCAAGACCACCCACGGCCTGCTCAACACCTCCGTCCGGGAGCTGAAGGCGGCGGACCCGCTGGCCGAGGGGATCATGGTCCTCGACCGCGGCCGGTTCCCCCGGCAGCCCGACGAGGTCGCCGCGACCACCGAATTCCTGGAGAGCAGCGGTCTGCGCGTCGGTTCGGAACTGACGGCACGCGGACTCGACCGCACCTACCGGATCGTCGGCGCGTACGAGCTGCCCAGCTCCCTGGAGACCCCTCAGGTCAACGCCCTTCCCGGCGCCCTGCTGGCTCCGCTGGACAAGGCGCTGGCCGCGGCCGAGCTGCCCGGCACGGAGACGACCAGCACCTATCTGGCGGCCGTCCCCGGCGACGCCGGTTTCACGTGGAACATGGTCGAGAAGTCCAACGCCAAGGGCGCCACGGTCGTCTCGCGTGCGGTCATGCTCAACCCCCCGCCGGACTCGGACGTGCCGCTGTACGAGAAGGAGGGCATGTCGTCGCAGAACATGGGCGGCTCCGACAACGCCACCGAGCTGGCCATCCTGAGCACCGTCGTCGGCCTCGTGATGCTGGAGATCTGCCTGCTGGCAGGCCCCGCGTTCGCCGTCGGCGCCCGCCGATCCCGCCGCCAGCTCGGCCTGGTCGGCGCCAACGGTGGCGACAGGCACCACATCAGGGCCATCGTCCTGAGCGGCGGTCTGGTGATCGGTGTGGTCGCCGCCGTGGTCGGTACGGTGCTGGGCGTCGGCCTGACCTTCGCACTCCGGCCGGTCCTGGAGAACTACCTGGGGCAGCGCTTCGGGGACTTCGACGTACGGCCGCTGGAACTGATCGGGATCGCGCTGCTCGCGGTCGTCACCGGCCTGCTGGCCGCGATCGTGCCCGCCGTGACCGCGTCCCGGCAGACGGTCGTCGCCTCGCTCACCGGGCGCCGCGGCATCCGGAAGTCCAGCCGGGTGCTGCCGATCCTCGGCCTGACCGCCGTCGTACTCGGCGCGGGCATCGCGCTGTACGGCTCGGCGGTCTCCGACCAGGCCGCGATCGTCGGCGGCGGCAGCGCGCTCGCCGAGCTGGGTGTGGTGGCGCTGACACCCGCCCTGGTGGGCCTCTTCGGCCGGATCGGCCGCTGGCTGCCGCTCTCACCGCGGCTCGCGCTGCGGGACGCCGTACGGAACAGGGGGCGTACGGCTCCGGCGGTGGCGGCGGTGCTGGCGGCCGTCGCGGGCACGGTGGCCGTGGCGACGTACACGGCCAGCTCGGACGCCCAGGCCAAGGCCGGGTACGAGGCTCAACTGCCGTACGGCACGGTCGCGATCCTGTCCCCGGAGTCCGCGGTGGATGTCCCGTCGATGCGGGACGACGTGCAGAAGCTGCTGCCGACCGACGTGCGGGCCGATGTGGACCGGGTCGTGGTCGGCAAGAAGAACTGCTCCGCCTACGGGGGCGGCGACGACTGCGGACGGTACGAGATCGTCCTGCCCGAGGGGCACGAGTGCCCGCTGTGGTCGTACGACAGCTCGGGCGAGGACCCCGCCGCGAAGTTCTCCAAGGCCGAGCGGCGCAAGCTCGCCAAGGACTGGCGCTGCAGCCAGGACGATTACGGGCTCGGCAACTCCGGCGGCGAGATCCTGGTCGGTGACGACAAGCTGCTCAAGGTACTGAAGATCAACAATCCGGACGCGAGCGAGGCGCTGGCGAACGGGCGGGCGGTCTCCTTCATCAGCAGGAACATCAACCCCGCCGGCGCCGACGGCAAGGACGCCGACGGCAAGAGCGGCGACGAAAAGGCCAAGGGCGGGGCGCGCGGCGGCGTGGTGTCCGCCAAGGACGCCGCGGCTCCCAGGGCCGGGGCGGACGGCACGATCGGGATCCGCGTCATCTCCGCCGACCAGCTGAGCGAGGCGGACGCCGCGAGCTCGAAGGGCGAGGAGCCGCCGGGCACCGTCACATCCATCCCCGCCCACCAGTTCTCCGGCAGCCAGAAGGCGTACGGCGTCACGATGATCGTGCCCCCGGACGTGGCCGCGAAGGCGGGCTTCACGACCGTCCCGTTCGGTTCCTTCTTCACGACCGAGCGGCTGCCGAGCGACGCGCAGGAGCAGAAGCTCAACGGCGAGCTGGCCAAGACGGGCAGCGATTCCATGCTGACCATCGAGAAGGGCTTCACCCCCGAGAACGACACCACGCTGCTGGCACTCGCCGTCTTCGCGGGGCTGATCACCATCGGTGCCGCCGGTATCGCCACGGGCCTCGCCCAGGCGGACGCCGAGCCCGACCTCAAGACGCTCGCCGCCGTCGGGGCGCCGCCCAGGGTCCGCAAGGCCCTGAGCGGGTTCCAGTGCGGGGTGGTGGCCGCGATGGGTGTCGTGCTCGGTTCGGCGTCGGGGATATTGCCCGCCATCGGGCTTCGCTTCACCGAACGCCGCGCCGAGGAGTCGATGTACGCGCGGATGCTGGACGAGGGATGGTCCGGCGGACAGGAGGCCACGGCACCGTTCGTGCCCGTGGTCATCCCGTGGGAGACGCTGGGCCTGCTGCTCGTCGTGGTCCCGCTCGGCGCGGCGGTACTGGCCGCGGTGGTCACCCGCTCGCGAGGCGCGCTGGCGCGCCGGGCGGCGATCTGACACCGGCCGGATCGGGCGGACGGGGCCTGTGGGAGAGCGGATCGCTCTCCCACAGGCCCCACCGCGCGTCCGCACCCAGGTGCGAGACAATGAACATATGGAAATGCCGAGGAACGAACGGTCGCAGGAGAGCAACCCCCATGTCCTCGTGGTGGGACAGGACGGGATGGCGCTCGGCGGCGGACACGGGGACGACGAGCCGCGCGAGATCCCGGTGACGGAGATGGTCGAACAGCCGGCGAAGGTCATGCGCATCGGCAGCATGATCAAGCAGTTGCTCGAAGAAGTACGGGCGGCTCCTCTGGACGAGGCGAGCAGGGTACGGCTCAAGGAGATCCACGCCGGTTCGGTCAAGGAGTTGGAGGACGGGCTCGCCCCCGAGCTCGTCGACGAGTTGGAGCGGCTCTCGCTCCCCTTCACCGACGAGGCCATTCCCTCGGAAGCCGAACTGCGCATCGCACAGGCCCAGTTGGTGGGCTGGCTGGAAGGTCTGTTCCACGGGATCCAGACGGCGCTGTTCGCCCAGCAGATGGCGGCGCGGGCACAGTTGGAGCAGATGCGCCGGGCGCTGCCGCCCGGTGCGTCGCACGAGGACGAGGACGGCGAGGATCCCGGCGGTCACGGCGCGATCCGCTCGGGGCCGTATCTCTGAAGTCTCTGAGGTCTCTGAAGTCTCCGACGGTCTGACGGGCTGACGGGAATCTCAGACGCGTGACGGGCCCGGTCGACGCGGTCGTCCCCACGTCGCGGTACTTCTCGTACGCGACGGGGCCGGGGGGCGACCCCCGGCCCCGGCCGTGTTCCCGCTACGGGCGCCGCAGCAGGATCTTGCCGATGTGTTCGCCCGCCTCCAGCGCGCGATGCGCCTCGGCCGCGTCCGACATCGGGAACGTACGGTCCACGATGGGCCGCACCTGCCCGGCGCCGATCAGCGGCCAGACATGCTCCCGTACGGCGGCGACGATCGACGCCTTCTCGCCGAGCGGGCGTCCGCGCAGCGAAGTCGCCGTGATCGCGGCGCGCTTGCCCAGCAGGGCGGCCAGGTTGAGTTCACCCTTCACGCCGCCCTGGAGACCGATGACGGCGAGCCGCCCGTTGACGGCCAGGGCCTTCACATTGCGGTCGAGATATTTCGCGCCGACGATGTCGAGAATGACGTCCGCGCCCGCCCCGTCCGTGGCCTTCTTCAACTCCTCGACGAAGTCCTGCTCCCGGTAGTCGATCAGGATGTCCGCGCCCAACTCGGCGCAGCGCGCCAGCTTCTCGGGGCCGCCCGCCGTGACGGCGACCCGCGCGCCGACCGACTTCGCGAGCTGGATCGCCATCGTGCCGATACCGCTCGCGCCGCCGTGCGCCAACAGCGTCTCGCCGGGCCGCAGATGGGCGATCATGAAGACGTTCGACCAGACGGTGCAGGTCACTTCGGGAAGTACGGCGGCCGTCGCCAGGTCCAGGCCGTCGGGTACGGGGAGCAGCTGGCCCACGGGCACGGCGACCTTCTCCGCGTAACCGCCGCCCGAGAGCAGGGCGCACACCTCGTCGCCGACCGACCAGCCCGACGCCTCGGTGCCGGGGCCGAGCGCGGCGACGCGGCCCGCGCACTCCAGACCGGGGTACGGGGAGGAGCCGGGCGGCGGATCGTAGAAGCCCTGGCGTTGCAGCAGATCGGCGCGGTTGACCGCGCTCGCCACGACGTCGACGAGGACTTCGCCCTCGGCGGGTACGGGATCGGGCACTTCGGCCCAGACGAGCGCCTCGGGGCCACCGGGTTCCGGAATCGTGATCGCATACATGGTCGGGAGGCTACCCCCCGGCCCTGTCCGCAGTACCGATACCGGGCCAGGTCCTGTTGGGGCTGCTGGGGGAGGGTGGCCGGCCGGGTCAATCCGCCTTGTTCTGCTCCGGGTTGGGGGTATCCGCCCGTACGATCGTGATCAACCGGTCGGTGAGTTGGAGCGGGCTGGCCGCCGGGTCGTCGTACCCCAGCAGCCGGTGCCCGCGCAGGACGCTGACGATCAGGTCGTCCGTCTCCCGTACGCCACGCCCCACCTCGGCCTTTATCACCGGCCGTTCGATGAGGTCGAGACCGCTGCCCTGCTGGATCAGGTCCTCCATCACCGTGCCCGCGACGGGGCTCAGCACGGAGAGCCCGAGCAGCCGGCCCGCCGCGCTGGCGCTGGTGATGACGGCGTCCGCGCCGGACTGGCGCAGCAGCGGCGCGTTCTCCTCCTCGCGCACGGCGGCGACGATCTTCGCCCCGCGGTTGAGCTGACGCGCGGTCAGCGCGACCAGCACCGCCGTGTCGTCGCGCTGAGTGGCGATCACGATCTGCCGTGCCCGCTGGAGTTCGGCCCTCAGCAGCACATCGCTACGCGTCGCGTCGCCGATGACACCCACGAATCCGTCCGCGTTGGCCGCCTCGATCACCTTCGCGCTGGGGTCGACGATGACGATCTGGTCCTTCTTGAGCCCGGTGGCACAGAGGGTCTGCATCGCCGACCGGCCCTTGGTACCGAAGCCGACGATGATCGTGTGGTCACGCAAGTTGGACCTCCAGCGGTTCAGCCGCCACTCCTCCCGGGTGCGCTCCGTGAGGACCTCAAGAGTGGTGCCGACCAGAATGATCAGGAAGAGCACGCGCAGCGGCGTGACCAGCACGACATTGATGAGCCGGGCCGCGTCGCTGTACGGGACGATATCGCCGTAACCCGTGGTGGAGAGGGTGACGGTGGCGTAGTAGACGGAGTCGAGCAGATCGACCGAGTTGTCGGAGTTGTCGTGGTAGCCCGTGCGGTCGATCCAGACGATGAAGACCGTGGTGGCCAGCACCCCGAGCGCCATCAGCAGCCGCTTGCTGACCTGCCGCAGCGGCTGCTCGACGATCCGGCGCGGCAGCTTCACCCGGCTGGTGACCAGGTGTTCGTCGGCATGACGCGCCATCGCGTCGTGGCCGGGAAGTTTCACGTGAAACACCCGTCGTCGATGGAGGCGGTGGCGTCCGCCCAGGCGGCCCAGGGCAGATCGAGGACTTCCAGCTCGTCCCCCGGCCGCGCGCCGCCGGGCGGCACGACCGCCAGTCCGTCGGCGACGGCGATCCCGCGCAGCATGGCGGGACCGTTGTAGCGCAGCGGCACGAGCCGGTCGTCACGGTGGACGAAGGGCACGAGCCTGGTGTCGTACGGGTGGCCGTGCACCTCGTCGCGTACCGGGGCGTGGTACGCGGGCTGGGCCGTCCGCCCGCCGAGTGCCCGCAGCAGGGGCTCGGCGAGCGTCAGCAGCCCGGAGACGGCGGCGAGCGGATTGCCGGGGAGGCCCACCAGATGGCGGCCGGAGGCGAGCCTGGCCAGCAGCATGGGGTGGCCGGGGCGTACGGCGACGCCGTCCACGAGCAGCTCGGCGCCCGCCGCGGCGAGCACGGGGTGGACATGGTCGACGGGGCCGGCGGCCGTACCGCCCGTGGTGAGGACCAGATCGGCCTCGGACTCGGTGACCGCCCGGTGCAGGGCCTGGGCGTCGTCGGCGACACGGCGGGTGTCGATGACCTCGGCGCCGAGTGCGCGCAGCCACGGCGCGATCATCGGGCCGAGCGCGTCGCGGATGAGGCCGTCGTGGGGAAGTCCGCGGACGAGCAACTCGTCGCCGAGGACCAGGATGTCGACGGTCGGGCGGCGGGCGGTGAGCAGTTCGTCGTAGCCGGCGGCGGCGGCCAGGCCGAGCACCGCCGGGGTCACCACGGCGCCGGCGGGCAGGAGTTGGTCGCCGGAGCGGCACTCCTGGGCGCGTGGGCGGATGTCCTGGCCGTGGACCACCTCGCGTTCGGCGTGGAGATGGCCGGTGGTGTCCGTGCGGGCGTGCTCGCTGCGGACCACGGCGGTGGTGTCGGGCGGGACACGGGCGCCGGTGGCGATCCGTACCGCTGTGCCGTCGGGGAGCGCGGTGGTGGCGGCGTGCCCGGCGAGGATGCCGGGGGCGGACGCCGTGTCGTGGGCCTTGTCGTGGGCGGTGTCGTGGGCTTTGTCGTGGGCGGGCTGTACCGGTCGTACGGACCAGGGGCCCGGTCCGGAGACCGCCCAGCCGTCCATCGCCGAGGTGTCGAAGGAGGGCAGGTCGGTGAGCGCGGCCAGGGGCTCGGCGAGGACGTGTCCCAGAGCCTGTTCGAGCGGGACGCGGCGGGTGCGGGGGGTGACGGTCGCACCCTGTGCGGTGGCGCCAGCGGTGGCGGTGGCCGCCGAGCGGCCGGAGCGGGCGGCGATCGCACGGGCCTCGGCCCACGGCGCCGCGTGGTGCCTGCTCGTGTCGCCGGGCCCGGACTTCGGGGGCGGGGCGGCCTGGTCGCGGCGTCGGTCCTGGGCGTGGCGCCGGTCCTGGGCGTGGCGCGGCTCGGTGGCCGATTCGTCGCCAGGCGCCGGGTGCGGCTGCGGCTGCGGCTGCCTGGCGAACAGCGCGAGAACGTCCTCGACGCCGTCGACCTCGCGGTCCTGAGCCGTCATCCGGCGTCGGCCCCCTTGGCCTTGCCGCCGTCCTCGGCCGCCTCGTCGGCCCAGCGCAGGGCGAGCGCCGTGGCCTTCCGGGACGCCTCGGCCACCGCCTCGGGACCTCCGCCGCCGGCCGCGGCGCGGCCCGCCGCGTACCCGACCAGGAAGGTCGTCAGCGGCGCGGCTGGCCGGGCCACACCGTGCGCGGCGTCGCGGGCGAGATCGAGGAGGACGGTGATGTCGACGTCCAGCTCGTAGCCGAGTTCGTCCTTGACTGCGGTGATCCATTCGTCCAGCACGGTCCCATGCTCCCTGATGCGTGCCCGCGCCGCGGAGATGTCTTCCCAGGTGTCGCAGTCGAAGGACGCGAGCGGGTCGGCATCCGCAGCGACCCGGGCGAGGTCGAGTTCATGCGTCAGCAGTCGTAGCGGCAGCCCGGCGAGGCTGCCGTACTCGGTGGCCAGGAGGGCGATCTCGCGGCGCAGCGGTTCCGTACGGTACGCCGCGACCAGCGGCTGGTCTCGACCGTCGGGGTCGGTGAGCAGCGCGCCCTCGCGTGCGCCGTCCGCCGCGAGTACGTCCAGGAGCCGGGACGTCGTCTCCCGCTTGAGGAACGGCAGGTCGGCGGAGAGGACGAGGACGGTGTCCGCCTCGACGTGCCGGACCCCCGCGTCAAGCGCGGCGACCGGGCCGCCGCCGGGCGGCTCCTCGCGCGCCCAGTGCACAGGTCGCGCCGTGGGCCGCCGACCGCCCACGACCACGGTGCGCGCGGCACCGCCGCACGCACCGAGCACCCGGTCGAGCAGAGCCCGCCCACCGACGCTGACGGCGGGCTTGTCGGCTCCGCCGAGCCGCTTGGCGGCACCTCCGGCGAGCACGATGGCGTCATGGGCGCTCATGGTCATGACTGAAGTATGGGCCGCGATCGCGCGTCAGAACGTATGCGATGTACGACCGTGATGTACGACCGCACCGCCTGACGGGTGCACGGGCACTTCCCCGGGCCCCTACCCGGGCGCGTACTCGGGCCCGGACCCGCGTCCGTATCCGGGCGCGCCCTACAACGTGCGCAGCAGCACCGCCGGTTGTTCCACGCAGTCCGCCACGTACCGGAGGAAACCGCCCGCCGTGCCGCCGTCGCACACCCGGTGGTCGAAGGTGAGGGAGAGCTGGACGACCTGGCGTACGGCCAACTCCCCCTGGTGAACCCACGGTTTGGCGACGATGCGGCCGACGCCGAGCATCGCGGCCTCCGGGTGGTTGATGATCGGTGTGGAGCCGTCGACGCCGAACACGCCGTAGTTGTTCAGTGTGAACGTCCCGCCGGTCAGATCGCCCGGGGTCAGCCTCCCCGACCTGCCCGCCTCCGTCAGCCGGGCGAACTCCCCGCTCAGCGACTCGGCCGAGCGGCTCTGCGCGTCCCGTACGACGGGGACGACCAGCCCGCGCTCGGTCTGGGCCGCGAACCCGAGATGCACGTCGCGCAGGCGGACGATCTCCCTGGCCTCCATGTCCACCGTGGAGTTGAGCTCCGGGAAGCGCGCGAGCGCCGCCGTGCAGATCCGCGCCAGCAGGGCGATGAGGGAGATCTTCGGGCCACCCGCCGCGTTCGCGGCGGTCCTCGCGGCCATCAGCTCCGTCGCGTCCGCGTCGACCCAGCAGGTCGCTTCCGGGATCTCACGCCGGCTGCGGCTGAGCTTGTCGGCGACCGCGCCCCGCACACCGCGCAGCGGTACGCGCTCGGTGACCGCCCCGGACGCGGCGGGTGCGCTCGTGGACGCGGGCGCCGTGTCCGCCGTCTGTACGGCCTGTTCGATCCGCTCGATGGCCGACTCGACGTCGCACCGCAGGATCAGCCCGTCCCGGCCCGATCCCACCAGCTCTCGGAGGTCGAGGCCGTTCTGCCGGGCCAGCCGTCGCACGAGGGGCGAGATGACCGGCACGGGCCCGGCATGATCGGGCCCGGAGCGATCGGATGCGGGCGCCGGCAGCGGATCGACAAGCGCGACAGGTGCGGCCGTGGGCGTGACAACGGCCGTCGCGGGGCGGACCCGGCGGCGTCGGGCGGCCGGGGCACCGGTGCCGTAGCCGACCAGCACGTTCCCCGACGTCTCGGCCGATCCGGCCCCGGCGTCCGAACCCGTGCCCGAACTCCCGGCGGCGACCGGTGCCGGCTCCGACGCCCCCACGGCGACCGTCAGCAGCGGCGCGCCGACCGGCAGCTCCGTGCCTTCCTCGCCGTACCGCGCGGTGACCACGCCCCCGTAGGGGCACGGCACCTCCACCATCGCCTTGGCCGTCTCGACCTCGACGACGGGCTGGTCGATCGCGACGACGTCGCCGACCGCCACCAGCCAGCGGACGATCTCGGCCTCGGTCAGCCCCTCGCCGAGGTCCGGCAGTTTGAATTCGAGCACCTGGGCCATCAGCTGTCCGCCTCCCACTGAAGCCGCGCGACCGCGTCGAGCACCCGGTCCACACCCGGCAGATGGTGCTGTTCCAGCATCGGCGGCGGATACGGGATGTCGAATCCGGCGACCCGCAGCACCGGCGCCTCCAGATGGTGGAAGCACCGCTCGCTGATCCGGGCGGCGATCTCCCCGCCGGGCCCGCCGAAGCCGTTGGACTCGTGGACGACCACCGCGCGGCCCGTGCGCCGTACGGAGGCGACGACCGTCTCGTCGTCGAAGGGCACCAGCGAGCGCAGGTCCACCACTTCCAGGTCCCAGCCCTCCGCGCGCGCCGCCTCCGCCGCCTCCAGACAGACGGTGAGGGAGGGGCCGTACGTGACGAGCGTGGCGCTCAGTCCCGTACGCCGCACGACGGCGCGGCCGATCGGCTCCACCGTGGCAGGCGCCTCGGGCGACCACCGCGCCTTCGACCAGTAGAGCCGCTTGGGCTCCAGGAAGACCACCGGGTCGTCGGAGGCGATGGCGGCCCGCAGCAGCCCGTACGCGTCGTCGACCGTCGCCGGGGTGACGACATGGAGGCCGGGCGTCGCCATGTAGTACGCCTCGGAGGAGTCGCTGTGGTGCTCGACCCCGCCGATCCCGCCGCCGTACGGCACGCGGATGGTGATCGGCAGCGGCAGCGCGCCGCGCGTGCGGTTGCGCATCTTGGCGACATGGCTGATCAGCTGCTCGAACGCGGGATAGGCGAAGGCGTCGAACTGCATCTCCACGACGGGCCGCAGCCCGTACATCGCCATGCCGACCGCCGTGCCCAGGATCCCCGCCTCGGCCAGCGGTGTGTCCGTACAGCGGTCCTCGCCGAACTCGGCGGCGAGTCCGTCGGTGACCCGGAAGACCCCGCCGAGCGTGCCGACGTCCTCACCGAGGACGTGCACGGTCGGGTCCTCGGCCATCGCGTCACGCATCGCGCGCTGCAGCGCCTGCGCCATGGTGGCCGGCTTCGCCGCCTTGGCGGTCCCGGCCGCCTTGGCGGCAACGGTGGTGGTCATCGCGCCTCACCCTGTCCCGATACGCCGCCGGCCGACTCGGCCGGCTCTTGCGACGCGTCCAGCTCGGCCCGCAACTGGGCCGCCTGCTCGCGCAGTTGCGACGTCTGCTCCGCGTAGACGTGCGCGAAAAGGTCCATGGGGTCCAGCTCCGGCTCGGCGTTCATCCGGTCGCGCAGCCGCGCGGCCATCGCGTCGGCGTCGTCCGCGGCCTTCCTGATCCCGTCCTCGTCGAGCATCCCGCGCTCCGTCAGCTCGTGCTCCAGCAGCCGGACCGGGTCGTGGGCCCGCCACGCCTCGACCTCGCCGTCGCCGCGGTAACGCGTCGCGTCGTCCGCGTTCGTATGAGCCTCGATGCGGTAGGTCACGGCCTCGATGAGCGTCGGGCCGCCGCCGCTCCGGGCGCGCCGCACGGCCTCGCCGAGCACCGTGTGCACTGCGGGCGCGTCGTTCCCGTCGACCAGCCTGCCCGGCATTCCGTAGCCGACGGCCTTGTGGGCCAGCGACGGCGCCGCGGACTGCTTGGCGAGCGGGACGGAGATGGCGAAGCCATTGTTCTGCACGAAGAAGACGACAGGTGCCTTCCACACGGCGGCGAAGTTCAGCGCCTCGTGGAAGTCGCCCTCGCTGGTGCCGCCGTCGCCGACCAGGGCGAGCGCGACCACGTCGTCACCCTTGAGGCGCGCGGCGTGCGCCAGCCCGACGGCGTGCGGCAGCTGGGTGGCCAGCGGTGTGGAGAGCGGGGCGATGCGGTGCTCGCGGGGGTCGTATCCCGTGTGCCAGTCGCCGCGCAGCAGCGTGAGGGCCTGGACGGGGTCCAGGCCGCGCGCCACGACGGCGAGGGTGTCGCGGTAGCTGGGGAAGAGCCAGTCCTGCTCCTGGAGCACCAGGGCCGCGGCGACCTCGCATGCCTCCTGACCGGTGCTCGACGGGTAGACGGCGAGTCTGCCCTGCTTGGTGAGGGCGGTGGCCTGCGCGTTGAACCGACGGCCGCGGACCAGCTCCGCGTAGAGCCGCAGCAGCAACTCGGGGTCGATGTCCGCCGCGGCTTCCGTACCCAGTACGCGGTACGGCTCGCGGTCGGGGAGCAAGGGGGCGGGGTCCGTGCGGGGCTGCCACGCCGGGGGCGGGGTGGACCGGTGGACGACGGCACCCGGGGGCTCCTGGACCGTCGTGCTGCTCTTCTTCAACGCGTGCACCTCCTCATGGGAGCGGGCATGGGCGGCGCGCGGAGATGTGGTGCGCCTCACCTACCGATTGTTCGGTCGCCGTGCCAATTTGGCTACTGGCGCCTTCAGCCTGTGGACAAACGGTTCTGCACAGCCTGGGATGGGCACAAGGTGTCCAAGAGCGGAGAGGTGGGGGACATGACGGCTGAACAAATGGCCGAGGGCTGGGAGCGGACCGGGCAGGAGCCCCCGCCCCGGCCGCTGGACGCGATCGACCGCGACATCCTGCGCATCCTCCAGACGGACGGCCGCGCCTCGATACGGTCGGTGGCCGAGCGCGTCCATGTCTCGCGCGCCAACGCGTACGCCCGGATCAACCGGCTCATCGAGGACCGGGTCATCCGGGGGTTCGGCGCCAGGATCAACCACGAACGGGCAGGTCAGGGCGCCTCCGCCTACATCACGCTCAAGATCGTGCAGAATTCCTGGCGCACCGTGCGCGAACAGCTCCAGGAGTTGCCGGGCGCCACGCACATCGCGCTGGTCAGCGGTGATTTCGATGTGCTGCTGCTGGTCCACGCGCCGGACAACCGGACGCTGCGGGAGCTGGTGCTGACGCGGCTCCAGTCGATCCCCGAGGTGCTGTCCACCCGCACCCTGCTGGTCTTCGAGGAGACCGACCTCGACCCGAAGGCCCCGCCCGCGCCCTGAGACGGCGCCGGGGCGGGTCGGGGGCGAGTGTTACGAGGGTTCCGTACGCAGCCCGTCGAAGGCCATCCGTACGACCGCCTCGGCCACCTGGTCGCTGTCGTAGCCACCGGCCGCCTGCGGGCGGTACCACTCCACCAGCGAGTTGATCATGCCGAAGAGCAGCCGCGTCGCGAGCCGGATGTCCATGTCCGCGCGGAGGTCGCCGTCGGTCGCCGCCGCCTTGAGCAGATCGGCGACCCGCTGGTCGAACTCACGCCGCCGCTCCATGGCCCAGCGCTCGGTCCTGGTGTTGCCCCGCACCCGCAGGAGCAGCGTCACGTAGGGCAGCTCCGCCATCAGGACCTCGACGGTGCGGCGCGTCACGTACTCGACCTGCTCGATGGCCCGGCCGCGCCCGGCGCCCGGCTCGTCGAGGATCCCGAAGAGACCGTCGATGGCGCGGCTGACCGCACGGCGCAGCAGCTCCTCCTTGCCCGCCACATGGTGGTAGATCGAGGACTTGGAGATGCCGGCGGCCTTCGACAGATGCTCCATGGAGGTGCCGTCGTAGCCGCGTTCGTTGAAGACGCCGACGGCGACGGTCAGCAGTGTCTCGGGGGTGTACGTGTCCCGCTTGGCGGTCGTCATGAGCCCGCTCCTTCCGACGCGGCCTCGGCGGCGGCGCGGCGGCGCAGCGCCTGGGAGGCGGCGTACCGGCCGGACGGATACTCCTCGTGCAGCCGCTCCAACAGATGGAGCGTCCGGCCGGCCCCCAGCTCGGCGCCCCAGTCGAGCGGCCCGCGCGGGTAGTTCACCCCGAGCCGCATCGCGGTGTCGATGTCCTCGGCGGACGCGACGCCGCGTGCCTCGGCGTCGAGCGCGAAGTCGACGAGCATGGCGACCGTCCGTCCCACGATCATGCCGGGGACGTCGGCGATCACACTCACCTGCTTGCCGAGCGCCTGGAAGAGCCCGACGGCCGCCCGGACCGACTTCTCGGCCACCGTGGCGGACGGCGCCAGGGCTATCCGGGTCGCGGTGCGGTAGTCGAGCGCGAGGTCGAAGTGGATCAGCGGTACGGAGGAGCTGTCCGCCGCTTTGCCGTCCGTGAGGAACAGCCGGGTGCCGCAAGGGAGTTCGAGCCACCCGGGACGGCCGGGGAGGGCGCCTTCCTTACGTATGACATCGATCCCGGCCTCCTCGATCAGCTCGGGCAGCGCCGCCGCCGCGAACAGCTCGCCGTGCACGACGACGGACGACGGCGGTTCGGCGGGCGGCGCGGTGTCCGGTACGGGCGCGGGGGCGCCGTCCTCGTAACCGAACCAGCCCCGGCCCGACTTGCGGCCCAGCCGGCCCGATTCCACGAGGCGCCGCTGGGCGAGCGAGGGGGTGAATCCGGCGTCCTGGAAGAAGGACTCCCAGACGGAGCGGGTGACCGCCTCGTTGACGTCCTGGCCGATGAGATCGGTCAGTTCGAAGGGGCCCATCCGGAAGCCGCCGCACTCGCGCAGGACAGCGTCGATGGTCGCCGGGTCGGCGGCCCGCTCCTCGTGCAGGCGCAGGGCCTCGGCGTAGTAGGGGCGGGCGACGCGGTTCACGACGAAGCCCGGGGTGTCGGCGCAGCGCACCGGGGTCTTGCCCCACGCCGCCGCCGTCGCCCACGCGCGCGCGGCCGTCGCCTCGTCGGTCGCGTGGCCGCTGACGACCTCGACCAGCGGCAGGAGGGGGGCGGGATTGAAGAAGTGCAGGCCGACGAAGCGGCCGGGGTGGCGCAGGGCGCCGGCGACGGCCGTGACGGAGAGGGAGGAGGTGTTGGTGGCGAGCAGGCAGTCGTCGCCGACGATGTCCTCCAGCGCCGTGAACAGCTCCTGTTTGACTGCCAGTTGTTCCAGGACGGCTTCGACGACGAGCGCGGCGTCGGCGAGTTCGGACAGGTCCGCGGCGGGGAGCAGCCGGGCCTTGGCGCTGTCGCGGGCCGCCGCGTCCAGCCGGCCCTTCTCCGTCAGCCGGTCCAGCCGGGCACCGACGGCCTCCGCCGCCTGCCGGGCACGGCCGGGCAGGGCGTCGTAGAGGCGCACGGGATGGCCGGCGACAAGAGCCACCTGGGCGATTCCCTGTCCCATCGTGCCGGTGCCGACCACCGCGACGACGCGGGAGCGCTCGATTGCAGTCATGAGCCCGATCCTCCTGTATGGACTTCCGCCGCGGTACGGGACCTCCCCAAGGCGGCCGGTCTCGGGTGGCGATCAGCCGGAACTGACCGGAACGACACCGTCCGCGCCGACGGGCCGGACGGCGGGAGAGGCGGCCGGAAAGCGCGGGTTTTCCACAGCCCCCCTTGTCCCGACCGATCGTTCGGTTACTCTAACTCTGTCCGTTGCCCATGTCCCCTTGTCGCTCCTGTCCCTGTCCCGCCCAGCTCGAAGAGGAGTTGGTCAGTCATGGCCGCCCAGCTCAGCCCCCAGCAGCTCACCGAGAAGCACCGGCCCACGCTCGACCAGGCCCTCGACGCGATTCGCACGCGTGCCTACTGGTCGCCGCACCCCGAGCACCCGAAGGCGTACGGCGAGAGCGCGCCGGCCGACGGCCTGGCCGCGTTCAAGGCCCTGCACGGCACCCGTATCGACCTCGGCCAGCCGGGCACCGACGGCTGGACGGGCGGCGAGGTCTCGCCGTACGGCCCGGAGCTCGGCGTCGAGTATCCGCACGCCGACGTGGACGTCCTGCTGCCCGCGATGCGCGCGGGCATGAGCGCCTGGCGCGCGGCGGGACCCGAGACACGCGCTCTGGTCTGCCTGGAGATCCTGGCCCGGATCAGCGCCCGCACCCATGAGTTCGCCCACGCCGTGATGCACACGAGCGGACAGGCGTTCATGATGGCGTTCCAGGCGGGCGGACCGCACGCCCAGGACCGCGGCCTGGAGGCGGTGGCGTACGCGTACGGGGAGCAGACCCGTACGCCCGGCGACGCCGACTGGTCCAAACCCCAGGGCAAGCGCGACCCCCTGGAGCTGCGGAAGTCCTTCACGGCCGCGCCGCGCGGTGTCTCGCTGCTGATCGGCTGCAACACCTTCCCGACGTGGAACGGCTATCCGGGCCTGTTCGCCTCGCTGGCCACCGGCAATCCGGTCCTCGTCAAGCCGCACCCGCGCGCGGTGCTGCCCCTCGCCCTCACGGTGAAGGCGGCCCGCGAGGTGCTCGCCGAGGCCGGCTTCGACCCGAATCTGGTCGCGCTGGCCACCGAGCGCCCCGGCGAGGGCATCGCGAAGACCCTGGCCGTACGGCCCGAGGTCAAGATCATCGACTACACCGGGTCCACCGCCTTCGGCGACTGGCTGGAGACCAACGCCCGCCAGGCGCAGGTCTACACGGAGAAGGCGGGGGTCAACACGGTCGTCGTGGACTCCACCGACGACTACAAGGGCATGCTCGCCAATCTGGCCTTCTCGCTCTCGCTCTACAGCGGCCAGATGTGCACGACCCCGCAGAATCTCCTGATCCCGCGCGACGGCATCGCCACGGACGCGGGCCCGAAGTCGTACGACGAGGTGGTCGCCGACCTGGCGGCCTCGGTGAGCGGCCTGCTGGGCGACGACGCCCGCGCCAACGGCCTGCTCGGCGCCCTGGTCAACCCGGACGTCAAGGGGCGGCTCGACGCCGCGGCCTCTCTGGGCGACGTGGCGCTCGCGTCGCGCGAGATCGCCAACCCGGACTTCCCGGACGCGGTGGTCCGCACACCGGCGATCGTCAAGGCCGACGGCTCGCGCAAGCAGTGGGACGCGGCGGCGGGCGGCGACGGCTCCGAGGCGCCGTATCTCGCCGAGTGCTTCGGCCCGGTCTCGTTCGCGGTCGCCGTGGAGTCGACCGAGGAGGCGCTGGAGCTGCTGCGCCGTACGGTGCGCGACAAGGGCGCGATGACCGTCGGGGCGTACACGACCTCGGCGGCCACGGAGCGGGCCGTCGAGGACGTCTGTGTGGAGGAGCTGGCCCAGCTGTCCCTGAATCTGACGGGCGGCGTCTATGTGAACCAGACGGCGGCCTTCTCCGACTTCCACGGCTCCGGCGGCAATCCGGCGGCGAACGCGGCGCTGTGCGACGCGGCGTTCGTGGCCAACCGCTTCCGTACGGTGGAGGTCCGCCGCCAGGCGTGACGGCCGCACTCGTGCCCGGCCGTCCAACGGCGGCCGGGCGCGGGTCAGTTCGGGCCGCCCCAGTGGAAGAGCGTCATGGCGACGCTGGTGGCGAGGTTGTAGCTGGAGACCTGGGGCCGCATCGGCAGCGCCAGCAACGTGTCGGCCCGCTCCCGCAGTTCGGCGGAGAGTCCGTGCCGCTCGGAGCCGAAGGCGAGCAGCCCGCCGTCGGGGAGCGTCACCGACCGGATGTCGTCGCCCTCCGGATCCAGGGCGTACAGCGGTCCCGGCGGCAGGGTCTCGGGGGACAGCCGCTCCACGACGGTGGCGAAGTGCAGCCCGGCGCCCGCGCGGACGACGTTCGGATGCCAGGGGTCGAGGTCCCCGGTGGTCACCACCCCGGTCGCCCCGAAACCGGCCGCGAGCCGCACCACGGCCCCGACGTTCCCGAGGTTGCGCGGATTGTCGAGGACGACGACCGGCGAGCGCCGGGGCGCCGCCGCCAGCGCGGCCAGATTCTCCGTACGCCCGGGCCTGACCGCCAGGGCCACCACCCGCGTCGGGTGCACCTTCGGCACCAGATCCCGCAGGTCGTCGGCCGGCACTTCGACGACGGACCACCGGAGTGTGCCGGTCAGGTCGTCGGCGAGTTCGGCCGCGAGGGCGAGGACGGACTCCTTGTCACTGGTGACGGCGAGCCGTACGTCCGCCCCGAACCGCAGCGCGTGCTTCAGCGCGTGGAAGCCGTCGAGCACCACCGCGCCGGGGGCGCTCTCGTGCCACAGCCGCAGGGCGCTCGCGGGATCGACGTCGTTCATCGCCCCAGCGTAGGCGGGCGCGCGGGCAGGGCCGTCACCGGACGAGCGGGGAGTCCACGCCGGTGCCGGGCGGCACGGGAGGGGTCGGGTCGTGCGCACCCGACCCGACGTCGTCCTTCCGTCGCCGGTCCGGCACGCTGTCCCCACCTCTGCCCCCGCCGCTGTCCCGGCCGTCTCCGTCCCTCTCCCCGCCGTCGGCCTCGTGAGGCGAGTGCGCGGTGAGCCGTCGCCGCAGCCTGGTCGTCGTGTCGCCGACCCACACCAGGAAGCCCGTCGGCAGGAAGACGGCATCGGCCGCGATCATCGCGAGCGAGAAGAACGGCAGCCCGAGCAGGACGGCGATGCCCGCGTGCTCCAGGATCATGGCCACCAGCAGGACGTTCTTGACGCGCCGGTTGAACAGCGTGAACGGGAACGCGACCTGCACCATGACGGTCCCGTACGTCAGCAGCAGCACGATCACGCCGCTGGACGCCAGGATGTCGGAGAGAGCGGGCCAGGGGGCGAAGTAGTCCAGGTTCAGCGGGTAGTACAGCGCGGTACCGTCCTGCCAGCGCGAGCCCTGGATCTTGTACCAGCCGGCCGTGGCGTAGATCAGACAGACCTCCACCATGATCACGACGAGCGTGGCGTTGTGCGTGAGGTTCGCGATGACGTCCAGCAGCGCGCGCGGCTCGCTCCTCGGCGCGTGGCGGTTCACCGCCCACCACAGCCCCTGGGAGAGCCACAGCGTCCACAGCAGCGCGATCACCCACCACTCGCCGCCGGTCGTGTCCAGCAGCGTGCCCAGCAGGGCCACGCCGAGCACGCCCCACAGGAGCGGTCCGACCCGGTCCGGCGGCGCGGTCCCGCCGGCCGCCACGACGCGCTCGGCGCGGACCTTGCGGCGGGCGTCCAGCGACCAGACCTGGCCGCAGCGCGTGAGCACCAGATAGATCGCCATCAGGTGGATGACGTTGTCGCCGCCGTCGCCCATGAAGATGCTGCGGTTCTGGAGGGACAGCACGCCCACCATGAAGAGCACGGACATGGTGCGGGTGCGCCAGCCGATCATCAGCAGGGCGCTGGACAGTACGGCGACGGCGTACACGATCTCGAACCAGACGCCGCTGTCGGACCACATGAGCGTGGTGAACGCGCCGTTGCCCGCGATCAGTTGCTGGGCCATGTCCCAGCTCCACGGGCCGCCGGGCCCGTACAGCTCACGGCGGTTGGGCAGTTCACGCAGCAAGAAGAGGAGCCAGGCGGCGGCGAAGCCGATGCGGACGACGGCGCTCTGGTGCGGGCCGAGGGCCCGGGACGTGACGCGCCGGAGGGCGAGCGCGGCCTTGCGGTTGACGGACACCACGGACATGGCGGAGGGCGCGGGCGCCCCGGACGTCTCGGACTCGGGCGCCTCGTGGGCGGGGCGGGCGGGGCGGCTCATCCGCGGGCCTCCGTACGGCCGTCGGCGGTTACGTCGCCGGTGCCGGCGCCTTGGTTCCGTACACCCTCGGACAGGTCCTCGGGGGTCACGGTCCACCACGGGAAGACCCGGTAGCCGGGCTTCGTGTTGATCTTCTCGTCACTCCACGGGGGCGCCGCGACGGACCTGGTGGCGGACCTCAGCTGGAAACGCTCGACGGGCCCGCCGAGATCGTGCGACTCCAGGCGCAGCATCACTATCCGGCGTATGTAGCTCTCGGAGAGCTGGCCGCGCAGACCCTCGGGGCGGGCCTTGTCGTCGTGGGAGTTGACGAAGAAGTCCCAGCCCCGGCGCAGCTCGTTCTGGTCGACATGGCTGGGGAGGGGGTTGCCGCGGATCGCCGCGCCGTCCTCGGCGGTCAGATTGATCCAGCCGGTCGTGCCGCTCGATCCGTCCGCCCTGTCCACCTCGGCGCGCACCTCGACGGCGATGTTCTGCTGGAGCGGGTTGGGCGCGAAGAGTTTCCAGTTCTGCTCGAACTCCGGAAAGACCCAGTCGCCGACCTGCTCGCCGTACTTCTTGGAGACCGTGTTGTCGGGCGCGACATGCAGGAACACCATGGCCACATGGCCCACGGCGACCAGTCCGACGACCGCGAGGGCGAGCGCGGCGGCCACCTGGTACCGGAAGGAGAGCCCCGCTATCCCCTGAGACGGATCCGGCGCCGGAGCCGGTGGTGGCTCCGGATTCTCACCCTTGTCGTCGTACGAATCCATCCCGCCCCGATCCCCGTCTTTCCACAGTCGGTTATCCACAGGGTTGACACCCTACGGGCCGCCGACCGACCATTGAAGTCCATGAACCGAACGATCGGTCGGTAGGGGGCCCGGATGACGGCAGTGACCGAGGGGACGGCTGTGGAGGCGACGATGGAAACGACGGCAGAGGCACACGAGGCGGCGTTCGACACCGCCGTGGCCGCCGACGAGCGCATCGAGCCCCGCGACTGGATGCCGGAGGCCTACCGCGCATCGCTCGTCCGCCAGATGGCCCAGCACGCGCACTCGGAAATCATCGGCATGCAGCCGGAGGCGAACTGGATCACCCGCGCCCCCTCGCTGCGGCGCAAGGCGATCCTGATGGCCAAGGTGCAGGACGAGGCGGGGCACGGACTGTATCTCTACAGCGCGGCGGAGACGCTGGGCACGAGCCGGGACGAGCTGCTCGACAAGCTCCACGCCGGCCGCCAGAGGTATTCGTCGATCTTCAACTATCCGACGCTGACCTGGGCGGACGTCGGCGCCATCGGCTGGCTGGTGGACGGCGCCGCGATCACGAACCAGGTCCCGCTCTGCCGCTGCTCGTACGGCCCGTACGCCCGCGCGATGGTCCGTATCTGCAAGGAGGAGTCCTTCCACCAGCGCCAGGGGTACGAGTCCCTGCTCGCCCTCAGCCGTGGCACCCCCGCGCAGCACGAGATGGCGCAGGACGCGGTGAACCGCTGGTGGTGGCCCTCGCTGATGATGTTCGGCCCGCCCGACGACGAGTCGGCCCACTCCGAACAGTCGATGATCTGGAAGATCAAGCGGCACTCGAACGACGAATTGCGCCAGCGCTTCGTGGACATCTGCGTCCCCCAGGCCGAGGCACTCGGCCTCACACTCCCCGACCCGGACCTGAAGTGGAACGAGGAGCGGGGACAGCACGACTTCGGGGCGATCGACTGGAACGAGTTCCGCGAGGTCCTGAAGGGCAACGGCCCCTGCAACGAGGAGCGGATCAGCCAGCGGCGCCGCGCGCACGAGGAAGGCGCCTGGGTACGCGAGGCGGCGACGGCGTACGCGGCGAAGCACAGCGGCACCGCCGACGGCACCAACCCGGAGAATGAGGCGACGGCATGAGCGGATCGACCCAGTGGCCTCTGTGGGAGGTGTTCGTGCGGTCCCGCCGTGGGCTCTCGCACACGCACGCCGGAAGCCTGCACGCCCCGGACGCGGAGATGGCCCTGCGCAACGCGCGCGATCTCTACACCCGCCGCAGCGAGGGCGTGTCGATCTGGGTGGTTCCCTCCGCCTCGATCACGGCGTCCTCGCCGGACGAGAAGGACTCGTTCTTCGAGCCGGCCGGCGACAAGCCGTACCGGCACCCGACGTTCTACGAGATCCCGGAGGGGGTGCGTCACCTGTGAGCGCCCCGACGGACACGGCCACCACGACCGCGGCCCTCGCCCTCGCCGACGACGCGCTGATCCTGTCGCACCGGCTGGGGGAGTGGGCGGGACACGCACCCGAGCTGGAAGAGGACGTGGCCCTCGCCAACATCGCCCTGGACCTGCTCGGCCAGGCCCGGATCCTGTACTCCCTGGTGGGGGACGAGGACGAGCTGGCCTATCTGCGCGAGGAGCGCGCCTTCCGCAACCTCCAGCTGGTCGAGCAGCCGAACGGCGACTTCGCCCACTCGATCGCCCGCCAGCTCTACTTCTCCACCTACCAGCGGCTGCTGTACGGCCGGCTGGCCACCGGGGACGGTCCCTTCGCCGGACTCGCCGCCAAGGCCGTGAAGGAAGTCGACTACCACCAGGACCACGCCGAGCAGTGGGCCCTGCGGCTCGGTGACGGCACCGCCGAGAGCCATGAGCGGATGCAACGGGCCTGTACGGCGCTGTGGCGGTTCACCGGCGAGATGTTCCAGCCCATCGGCGACGGCGTCGAGCTGGACGGTGTCGACAGGCAGGAGCTGGAGGAGCGTTGGCTCTCCTCCGTCACCGCCGTGCTGGAGCGCGCGACACTGACGCTGCCCGACGGACCACGCTCCGGAGCGTGGACGGCGGGCGCCGGCAGGCAGGGCCTGCACACCGAGTCGTTCGGCCGCATGCTCGCCGAGATGCAGCACCTGCACCGCAGCCACCCGGGGGCGTCATGGTGACCGGGACGAGCCAACCGACCGCGCTGGAGAGCGAACTGCGCGCGCTCGCCGGCTCCGTGCCCGACCCCGAGCTGCCGGTGGTGACGCTGGAGGAGCTGGGCGTGCTGCGCGCCGTCCATGTCTCGGGCCCCGGCCGGGTCGAGGTCGAACTGACCCCGACCTACACCGGCTGCCCGGCGATCGAGACCATGTCCTCGGACATCGAACGCGTGCTGCACGAGAACGGGATACCGGACGTCACCGTCGTCACGGTGCTCTCCCCCGCCTGGTCGACGGACGACATCAGCGCCGAAGGCCGCCGCAAACTCGCGGAGTTCGGCATCGCACCGCCCCGCCCGCACAGCACGGACGGACCGGTCCCGCTCACCCTCGCCATCCGCTGCCCGCACTGCGGCTCGACGGACACCGAGCTGCTGAGCAGGTTCTCCTCCACCGCGTGCAAGGCGCTGCGCCGCTGCTCGGCCTGTCGTGAACCGTTCGACCACTTCAAGGAGTTGTAGATGTTCCATCCGCTCCGCGTCAGCGAGGTCGAGCGGCTCACGGACGACTCGGTGACCGTCACCTTCGCCGTGCCGCCCGAGCTGGACGAGACGTTCCGGCACACACCGGGTCAGCACATCGCGCTGCGCCGTGTCGTGGACGGCGAGGAGATCCGTCGTACGTACTCGATCTGCGCGCCCGCCGGTGAGCGCCCCGAGCTGCGGGTCGGCATCCGGCTGGTCGAGGGCGGCGAGTTCTCGACGTACGCCCTCAAGGAACTCACCGTGGGCGACACGGTCGAGGTCATGGAGCCGACCGGCCGCTTCGTGCTCGCGCCGCGCGCCGGGCACTTCGCCGCGATCGTCGGCGGCAGCGGCATCACCCCGGTGCTGTCCATCGCCTCGACGCTCCTGGCCCGGGAGCCGGACGCCCGGTTCTGTCTGATCCGCAGCGACCGCACGGTGGCTTCGACGATGTTCCTGGAGGAGGTCGCCGACCTCAAGGACCGCTACCCGGACCGCTTCCAGCTGGTCACGGTCGTGTCCAGGGAGGAGCAGCAGGCCGGGCTTCCCTCGGGCCGGCTGGACGAGGAGCGGCTGGCGGAACTGCTGCCCGCGCTGGTCCCGGTGGACAGCGTCGACGGCTGGTTCCTGTGCGGCCCGCTCGGCCTGGTCAAGGGGGCGGAGCGGGCGCTGCGCGACCTCGGCGTCCGGCGGACCGTGATCCACCAGGAGATCTTCCACGTGGACGACGGCGCGCTGGGCACAGCCACACCCGCCGCCGCGTCGGTCACCCCGGCCGGGAGCACGCTCACGGCGACGCTCGACGGCCGTTCCGGCAGCTGGCCCGTCCACGACGGGGACTCCCTGCTGGAGACCGTGCTGCGCAGCAGGGCGGACGCTCCGTACGCGTGCAAGGGCGGCGTCTGCGGGACCTGCCGGGCCTTCCTCGTCTCGGGCGAGGTACGGATGGACCGCAACTTCGCCCTGGAGCCCGAGGAGACGGAAGCGGGTTACGTGCTGGCCTGCCAGTCCCATCCGGCCACCGCCGAGGTCGAGCTGGACTTCGACCGCTGACCATCCCCGACAATCGTCGGCAACCACCGGCAACGGCCCACCGAGCCACCGCACCCGCGTCCCGCCCGCCCGCCGTCAACGGGCGGGCCCGTCGGCCGGTGGGCCCAGTACGGCCAGGTCGAGGCCGCGCAGGCGCCCGGGGTCGGCGAACACCTCGAACGCGGTGATCCTGTCGCCCTCGACCGTGCACGTGAGGGCGTAGAGCAGCCGTCCGTACGGCGCCACGACCACGCCGACCGCCCCGTTCACGAGCGCCGTCTCCGCGAACCGCGACCTGCGCTTGAAGTGCACCGTCTCCCGCGCCACCGCCCGCGCGCCGCGGACCTCGGTGGCCGCTCCCCCGGGCAGTGCCTGAGGGTCCGCCCGGCGTACGACGTCGGGGGCCAGCACCGCGAGCAGCGCGTCGAGGTCGCCCCCGCGCGAGGCGGCGAGGAACGCGTCGACCACCACCCGGTGCCGGTCCAGCTCGGCGCCGGGGATCTCGGTGGTCCCCCGCACCCGCTGCCTGGCCCGGCTGGCGAGTTTCTTCGTGGTGACCGGTGACCGTCCCACCAGCGGGGCGATCCGGTCGAACGGCATCGCGAACATGTCGTGCAGGACGAAGGCGACCCGCTCGGCGGGGCCGAGGGTGTCCAGCACCACGAGCATCGCCCGGCCGACCGAGTCGACCAGCACCGCCTCACCCTCGGGATCACCGCCCGCCCGCTCGGCGCCGGCGGCCCACGGCCGGTCGGGGACCCGCTGCCCCACCGGATCCTCCCGCCGTGACGTACGGGAGCGCAGCATGTCGAGACAGACGCGGGAGACGACCGTCCGCAGCCAGGCGGCCAGATTCCCCACCTCCGCGCCGTCGACCCGGCTGAGCCGCAGCCAGGTCTCCTGGACGGCGTCGTCCGCCTCGGCGAGCGAGCCGAGCATCCGGTAGGCGACCGCCCGCAGCTGGGCGCGGTGCGCCTCGAACCGCTCCGCCAGCTCGTCCTGCCCCCGCCGCCGCGCTCTCTCGTCCATCGGTCAGGTCACCTTTCCTCGCCCCGGCCCGTCCAGTGAATGACGTAACCGAACGAGCAGAAGTGACGGAGCGACCCCTATGACCACCGACACACCCCACGCGCCCGAGGCGATCCAGGAAATCCCGGCAGCCCGGTCCGGTACGCCCACCCTGCTGCAGCTGGATTCCAGCGCCGACAACACCAAGGAATCCGTCAGCAGGCAGCTGACCGCCCTGTTCGCGGACACCTGGCGCGCCCTGCACGGCCCGGCCGGCCACCGGTACCGCGACCTGGCCGCCGACCCCGTACCGCTGGTGTCGTCCGCCTACGCCACCCTCGGCCGTCGGGTGGAACGTCACGGCACCGTCCCGCCCTCCGCCGTGGCGGCGCTGGCCGACGGCGCGGCCGAGCGCCGGGAGTGGGCGCTGACCCTGCCGCTGATCACGGAACTGCTGGCCGCGGACACCGTGCTGGTCGGCGTCCCGATGTACAACTTCTCGATACCGGCCTCGCTGAAGGCGTGGATCGACCGGCTGACCTTCCCCGGCGCCTATGTGGACCCGGACACCGGAGGGAGCCTGCTGCGCGATACGCGGGTGGTCGTCGTCACCGCGCGCGGCGGCGGATACGGCCCCGGCACCCCACGGGAGGCGTACGACTTCCAGACGCCCTATCTGCGTACGTATTTCGGCGCACTCGGGGTGGCCGACGAGAACCTGCTTTTCACGCACGCCGAGATGACGCGCTCGGGCGACGTCCCGGGACTGGCCCGGTTCCAGGAGATGGCGGCGCACTCCCTGGCGGCGGCCCGGACCGCCATGACCACCGCGGCGGGCCGGGCCGACGGGCCTGCGGAGAAACGCCGGTGACGACTCGTCAGAGCACGAACGCCGGGCTGCCGTTGTCGGTGACCATCGGGCGGCCGGCGCCGTCCCAGGCCTGCATCCCGCCCTCGATGTTCGCCGCGTCGATGCCCTGCTGCACCAGATACTGGGTGACCTGCGCGGACCGGCCACCGACCCGGCACATGACGAACGCCTTGCGCCCGTCGGCCACCGCCTCGGTCACCTCACCGAAGCGCGCCACGAAATCGCTCATCGGGATGTGCAGCGCGCCTTCGACATGGCCCGCCGCCCATTCGTCGTCCTCACGGACGTCGAGCACCAGACCGTCGGACGGTACCGCCGCGACATCCACCGCGGGCAGCTGGGCGAAACTCATGTGATGTGCCTTCTCTCGTACGTGTGTGTCTGCCGGTGCGGCAGGTGCAGCGGGTGCGACGGGTACAGCCTCGCGTACGGGACGCGCTACTGCTGCACCAACCTGGCCAGTTCGGACTCGCGTCCCGAAACCTCGGCGAGCAGTTGCTCGGCGATCTCCTCCAGCAGCCGGTCGGGATCGTCGGGCGCCATCTGAAGCATCGCGCCGATCGCGCTCTGCTCCAGATCCTTCGCGACCAGCGTCAGCATCTCCTTGCGCTGGGCCAGCCACTCCAGCCGGGCGTACAGCTCCTCGCTCTCGCTCAGGCGCGGCTCCTGCGGCGCGGGCCCCGCCGCCCACTCCTCGGCGAGCTGCCTGAGCAGCGCCTCGTCCCCACGCCCGTAGGCCGCGTTCACGCGGGCGATGAACTCGTCGCGCCTGGCCCGCTCGGTGTCGTCCTGTGCGAGATCCGGATGCGCCTTGCGGGCCAGGTCGCGGTAGAGCTTGCGCACCTCGTCGGTCGGCCGCACCCGCTTCGGCGGCTGCACGGGCTGATCGGTCAGCATCGCCGCGGCCTCCGGCGACAGACCGTCGGAGTCGAGCCAGTCGTGGAACAGCTCCTCGATCCCCGGCATCGGTTGCACCATCGCCCGCGCCTCACGCGCCTTGCGCAGATCCTCGGGGTCGCCCGACCGGGACGCGCGGGCCTCGGCGATCATCGCGTCCAGCTCGTCCAGCCGCGCGTACATGGGGCCGAGCCGCTGGTGATGCAGCCGGGAGAAGTTCTCCACCTCGACCCGGAACGTCTCCAGCGCGATCTCGAACTCGATCAGCGCCTGCTCGGCGGCCCGCACGGCCCGCTCCAGCCGCGCCTCCGGCCGCTCGCGCCCCGGCGCCTCCGCGACGCCCTCCGCGCCCTCCGCGCCCCCGGCGGCACCCGTCGTCGTATCCGTCGTCGCATCGGGCACGTCTGGCACGTCCTGCTCGTCGTCGTTACGGATCGTCGGCTCCCCGAAGGCGTCCTGCGTCACCCGTCCAGCCTACGGGCCGAACGCACCCCACTCCTTCACATCCCCGGCCCCACGCCCCGCCTCGCCGCTCGGATCCCGGGCCCCGCCCCGGATCCCGCCACCCTCACACCCCGAGCTCGGCGGCTATCCGTCCGCTCCTGACGGCCGTCACCAGCTCCGCGTGATCCGCCTCGGTCCGGTCCGCGTACGCGACGGCGAAAGCCGCGACCGCCTCGTCCAGCTCCTCGTTCTTGCCGCAGTAGGCCGCGACGAGCCGCGGGTCCACGCTGTGCGCATGAGCCCTGGCCAGCAGCGCCCCGGTCATCCGCGCGTAGTCGTCGACCTGGTCGGCCGGGAGCGCCGCCGGATCCACACTGCCCTTGCGGTTCCTGAACTGCCGTACCTGATACGGCCTGCCGGCCACCGTCGTCCAGCCCAGCAGGTTGTCGCTGACGACCTGCATCCGCTTCTGCCCGAGCACCACCCTGCGCCCCTCGTGCTCCACACCCGGCGTCTCGAACCCCGCCGCCTCCACGAACGGCAGCAGCGCCGACGCCCGCGCCTCCTTCACCTGGAGCACCAGCGGCTCGCCCCGGTGGTCCAGCAGCAGCACCACGTACGACCGCGTCCCGACACTGCCGGTGCCGACCACGCGGAACGCCACATCGTGGATCGCGTACCGCGCGAGCAACGGCAGCCGGTCCTCCGAGAGCGTGCCCACGTACTCACCCAGCGCGGCCGCGACCGCCGCGGCCTCCTCGTCCGGCACCCGCCGCAGCACCGGCGGCGCGTCGACGAAGCGCCGCTGCGCCACCGCGTCCGCGCTCCCCGCGTCGTCCACGACCTCGGTCGACTTGGCCGCGAACCGCGCGCTCGTGTTCTTGCGCGCCTTCTCCGACACCCGCTCCAGCGTCCCCACCAGGTCACGCGCGTCCGTGTGGGAGACAAGCTCCTCGTCGGCGATCGCGTTCCACGCGTCCAGGGCCGACAGCTTCGACAGCAGCCGCATCGTGCGCCGATACGCGCCCACCGCGTCCTGGGCGCCGCGCCGGCACGTCTCCTCGTCGGCGCCGGCCTCCCGCCCGGCGAGCACCAGCGAGGTCGCGAGCCGTTTGACGTCCCACTCCCAGGGGCCGACCACCGTCTCGTCGAAGTCGTTCAGATCGATGACGAGGCGGCCTCGCGCGTCCCCGTACAGCCCGAAGTTCGCCGCGTGCGCGTCACCGCAGATCTGCGCGCCCGCGCCCGTCACCGGCGTCCCCACCAGGTCGTACGCCATCAGTCCGGCCGCGCCCCGCAGAAACGCGAAGGGCGTCGCGGCCATCCGGCCCACCCGCAGCGGCGCCAGCTCGGGCACCCGGTCGCGGCTCGACTCCTCGACGGCCCGCACCGCGTCCGGCCGCGCGGCCGACAGCACCAGCGAATCGTGCGAAGACCTCGGCACCCGCTCCCGCAGCGCCTTCCCCGCGTCCTTCGGCGTGCTCCCCGTCCCGCCCGCCGTCACGCGCCGCGCGAAGCCCGGCACCACCGGAATGCGCTCGTCCGTCACCACCGAACCGACCTCGCCCATGGCGCGCCGCCTCCCCCGCTGTCCTCGCCAACATCAACTGCCCACGACGGTACAGCCGTGCCCCGACGGCCGCCTCCCCCTGTGGATAACCCCTCAACTACCCCGGGTGACCCCACTCCGGGCAGCCGCTACTCCCGCTCCGGGCACCCGCTCTCGCCGGCCAGATGCTTCTCGGCCCACCGCCCCAGCTCCCGTAGCGCGGGCTCCATCGCCGCCCCCGCCTCCGTGAGCCGGTACGCCACCCGCAGCGGCGGCCCTTCCTCGACCTCGCGCACGAGCAGTCCGGCCGCCGCCAGCTCCGTCAGCCGGTCGGAGAGCATGCGTTCGCTGATGCCCGGGATCGCCCGCCGCAACTCCGCGAAGTACACGGCGCGTTGCAGGAGGACGGACACGATCAGCCCCGTCCACCGCTTGCCGAACAGCTCGAAGACGCGCGTCATCCCCACGTCGGCCGGCTTGCACGGATCAGCCGGCCCGCACGGGTCCCCACAGGTTCCCTCCATACGGCCAGCGTACTGCGAACCCATGAGGACCTAAGAAAAAGTAAGCTACTGTGTTATCCGTAGGTACGAACGAATCCGCTCACCCCCACCCATGGAGACCCTCATGGCCACACTGCTGCACCTCGACTCCGCCGTTTCCCCGCAGGGATCCGCATCGCGTGACGTCACCGCCGCCTTCGTACAGGGCTGGCGCGAACAGCACCCGGAAGGCGAGGTCGTCTACCGCGATCTCGCCGCCGCCCCGCTGCCGCACCTGAACATCTCCGCCGTCGCGGCGGGCGCGGAGAACGCGCTCCGCGCGGAACTCGCCGCCGAACTGGCGGCCGCGGACGCCGTTCTCATCGGCGCCCCGATGTACAACTTCACGATCCCGTCCACCCTGAAGGCGTGGCTGGACCACGTGATCATCGTCGGCCACAACGCCGGCGAGGACAGCCCGATCAAGGGCAGGCCGTTCACGGTCGTCGCCAGCCGGGGCGGCTCGTACGCGTCGGGCACCCCGCGCGAGGACTTCGAGTTCGTCCAGAACTATCTGGAGAAGGTGCTGAACGGCATGTTCGGCGTCGAGGTCGACTTCATCGTCCCCGAACTGACCCTGGCCCACACGGTGCCCGCGATGGCCGAGCTGATCCCGCTCGCCGAGGCGTCCCGCGCGAAGGCACAGGAAGAAGCCGCACAGAAGGCCAAGGCCCTCGCCGCCCGCCTCGTCGCCTGACACGAGCCCGCGAAACGGCCCCGAACGCTCAGCCCGGGAACGCGACCCCGCCGCGCGGACCGCGAGCACGGACCGCAAGCACGGACCGAACACACAGACCGAGCAACGCTGACCCGCACCCCAGGCCGTACCGGGTGCGGGTCAGTTCGTCGCCGCCCCCGTCCGGTGACATGCGTCACCGCACGAGTCACGCCGCACAGTAGGATCCGGACATACGAGAAACGGGCCCCCGCCAGGACTTTCGTCTCTGGCGAGAACCCGTCACATCGGTTTCTCTGGTGCGCGAGGGGGGAGTTGAACCCCCACGCCCTTTCGGGCACTGGAACCTGAATCCAGCGCGTCTGCCTATTCCGCCACCCGCGCATTGGGTGTGCCGTCCGGTCTCTCACCTGCTGGTGTGATCGCCTGGCGACATCGAAAAGATTAGCACGCTGCACAGGGTGGAATCACATCCGTTTGTGTCGGCAACCCTGCCGGGGAACAAGCAACCTGGAGCGGCCTCCCCCACTCCTCCGGAGTGCACCCCGCATGCGGGACACTGTCCTGGGGCCGCCTCTACGATCCGTGTGAGAGGTGACACTCATCGACGGGGCAGACAAGGGGAACCACCCGATTTCCCCACGCGTGGATACGATCAGTAAGCAGTACCAGGACGGCAACGACGGAGGAGGTGCCCCATGGGAGTCCTGAAGCGCTTCGAGCAGCGACTCGAAGGTCTGGTCAACGGCACCTTCGCGAAGGTGTTCAAGTCCGAGGTCCAGCCCGTGGAGATCGCCGGCGCCCTTCAGCGTGAGTGCGACAACAACGCCACGATCTGGAACCGCGAGCGGACCGTCGTCCCCAACGACTTCATCGTCGAGCTGAGCGCGCCCGACTTCGAGCGCCTCAGCCCGTACTCGGGACAGCTCGGCGACGAACTCTCCGGGCTCGTACGCGACTACGCGAAACAGCAGCGCTACACGTTCATGGGCCCCATCAAGGTCCATCTGGAGAAGGCCGACGATCTCGACACCGGTCTGTACCGGGTACGCAGCCGCACCCTCGCGTCGAGTACGTCACAGGGCCCCGAACAAGGCCCGGGACCCGCACCCGCCCGCGGGGCGGCCCCCGGCCGGGGCCCCGCGGCCCCGCCGGCCGCACCGCCCGGTGGCTACGGCTACCCTCCCTCGTCCCCGCCCCCCATGCCTCCGACGCCCCCACCGGGCGCCGGGCGCCCAGGACCGGCCGCGCAGCCTCCCTCGACACCGCCCCCCGGGGCGATGCCGGGCGCCCAGGTCCGCCGCTGGATCGAGATCAACGGCAACCGCCACCAGATCTCGCGCCCCACGCTGGTACTGGGCCGCAGCACCGACGCCGACGTGCGGATCGACGATCCCGGCGTCTCCCGCCGGCACTGCGAGATTCGGACCGGAACGCCCTCGACGATCCAGGATCTCGGGTCCACCAACGGCATCGTGGTAGACGGACAGCACACCACCCGCGCTACGCTCCGCGACGGCTCGCGGATCGTCGTGGGCCAAACCACCATCGTTTACCGGCAAGCCGAAGGGTGAAGCGGGGGCAATGTCAGAGCTGACCCTGACGGTCATGCGGCTAGGTTTCCTAGCTGTTCTGTGGCTGTTCGTGATTGTGGCCGTCCAGGTCATTCGGAGCGATCTGTTCGGCACACGTGTCACGCAGCGCGGCTCACGCCGCAACGCCGACGCGCGTCCGCCGCAGGGCGCCGCCCGCCAGACCGCCGCGCCTCCCGCGCAGCGGTCGCAGGGCGGGCGCCAGCGCCGGGGGGCGCCCACGAAGCTGGTCGTCTCGGAGGGGATCCTCACCGGCACCACGGTGGCCCTCCAGGGACAGACCATCACCCTGGGCCGGGCGCACGACTCAACGATCGTGCTGGACGACGACTACGCGTCCAGCAGGCATGCCAGGATCTACCCGGACCGGGACGGCCAGTGGATCGTCGAGGATCTCGGGTCCACCAACGGCACGTATCTCGACCGGACCCGGCTCACCACCCCGACACCGATTCCGCCGGGCGCGCCGATCCGCATCGGCAAGACCGTCATCGAGCTGCGGAAGTAGTACGACAATGAGCGAGCGGAGCGAGCGAGCCGCGGCGGTCCTGACGTGGGACCGCGGCAGGCTCCCGACCGGAGGGTGGGCAGTGTGGCTCGAGACCGGCTGGCGCCACATTCGGCTGGCGAACCGACAGGAGAGGCGCGCATGAGTCTTTCTCTGCGCTTCGCCGCCGGGTCGCACAAAGGCATGATCCGGGAGGGGAACGAGGACTCCGGCTACGCCGGTCCCCGCCTCCTGGCCATCGCCGACGGCATGGGCGGCCAGGCCGCCGGTGAGGTCGCCTCGTCCGAGGTGATCTCCACGCTCGTGCAGCTCGACGACGACGTGCCGGGATCGGACATCCTCACCTCGCTCGGTACGGCGGTCCAGCGCGCCAACGACCAGTTGCGCGTGATGGTCGAGGAGGACCCCCAGCTGGAGGGCATGGGCACCACGCTCACCGCCCTCCTGTGGACGGGCCAGCGCCTCGGCCTCGTACACGTCGGCGACTCCCGCGCCTACCTCCTGCGCGACGGTGTGCTCACGCAGATCACCCAGGACCACACCTGGGTGCAGCGCCTCGTCGACGAGGGGCGCATCACCGAGGAAGAGGCCACCACACATCCGCAGCGCTCCCTGCTGATGCGCGCGCTGGGCAGCGGCGACCATGTCGAGCCCGATCTCTCGATCCGCGAAGTCCGCGCGGGCGACCGGTACTTGATCTGTTCCGACGGCCTCTCCGGCGTCGTCTCGCACCAGACCATGGAAGAGACCCTGGCGAGCTACCAGGGCCCGCAGGAGACCATCCAGGACCTCATCCAGCTCGCTCTGCGCGGCGGCGGTCCCGACAACATCACCTGCATCGTCGCCGACGTCCTGGACGTCGAGTCCAACGACACCCTCGCCGGGCAGCTCAACGACACCCCGGTCGTCGTCGGCGCCGTCGCCGAGAACCAGCAGCTGCACGCCGCCGAGAGCGACCCGTCGATGCAGACGCCCGCCGGCCGCGCCGCCGGCCTGGGCCGTCCCGTACCGCAGCAGCACCAGCCCCCTGCGGGGGGCTTCGGCCCGCCGGGCAGCGGAGACGGGGCCGGTTACGGCGGCATGCCGCCGGACGCCTCCTTCGGGGCGTACAGCGACGACGACTTCGTCAAGCCGCGCACCGGCCGCAAGTGGCTCAAGCGGTCGTTCTACATCGTGCTCGCGCTGGCGGTCGTCGGCGGCGGTCTGTACGGCGGCTACCGCTGGACCCAGACGCAGTACTACGTCGGGACCAACGACGAGCACGTCGCGCTCTACCGGGGCATCAGCCAGGATCTGGCCTGGGTCTCGCTGTCGAAGGTCGAACAGGACTTCACCAAGATCGAACTCAAGTACCTACCGCCGTACCAGCGCAAGCAGGTCGAGGACACCATCGCCGAGGGCAGCAAGGCCTCCGCGCGTACCAAGATCGACGACCTCTCCAAGCAGGCCGCGGCGTGCAAGAAGGACGAACAGCGCCGCGAGTCCGAGCGCGCGGCGAACGCGATCACCGGCGAGGGCGAGGCCGGCGGTACGACCGGGACGAAGCCGCAGACCGGCACCACCACCAACTCCAAGCCAGAAACGCCGAAAACGGCGACTCCCACTCCGGGCCCCAGCCTCTCGGAGGAGGAGCAGAAGCTGGCCTCGAACTGCGGTAAGCAGTAGCCGGCCGTAGGGGGCCTTCACCACCATGAGCGTTGTCACCAACACGACCACCATCGGCGCGATCGAAGCGCCGAGCCGCCGCAACACCGAGCTCGCGATGCTCGCCTTCGCCGTCGCCATCCCGGTCCTCGCCTACCTGAACGTCGGCCTCGCGGTCAACGACGAGGTACCCAGCGGCATGATCGGGTACGGCCTGGGCATCGGGCTGCTGGCCGGTATCGGCCATCTTGTGGTGCGTAAGTTCGCCCCGTACGCCGACCCGCTGCTGCTGCCGCTCGCCACCCTGCTCAACGGCCTGGGACTCGTCCTCATCTGGAGGCTGGACCAGTCACCCCGGCTGATCAACCGCGCGGAGCAGCAGTTCGGCGGCTTCACCCCCGACGCCCCCAAGCAACTGCTGTACTCGGCGATCGGCATCGCGCTCTTCGTCGCCGTCCTGCTGCTGCTCAAGGACCACCGCATCCTCCAGCGCTACACCTACATCTCCATGGCGGTGGCGCTGGTCCTGCTGATCCTCCCGGTCTTCTTCCCGGCCGTGAACGGCGCGAAGATCTGGGTCAGCATCGGCCCGTTCAACGTCCAACCCGGCGAGTTCGCGAAAATCATCATCGCGATCTTCTTCTCGGGCTATCTGATGGTGAAACGCGACGCCCTGGCACTGGCCAGCCGCCGGGTGATGGGCCTCTACCTGCCGCGCGGTCGCGACCTCGGCCCGATCCTCATGGTCTGGGCCATGTCGATCCTGATCCTGGTCTTCGAGACCGACCTCGGCACCTCGCTCCTCTTCTTCGGTCTCTTCGTGGTGATGCTGTACGTCGCCACGGAGCGCACCAGCTGGATCGTCTTCGGCCTGGTGATGTCCGCCGCGGGCGCGGTCGGTGTCGCGACGTTCGAGCCGCACGTCCAGCAGCGCGTCGAGTTCTGGCTGAACCCCTTCGCGGACTCCACGTGGGAGCAGAGCGAGCAGGTCGGCCAGGCCCTCATGTCGTTCGGCGCCGGTGGCACGCTCGGCACCGGGCTCGGACAGGGCAACTCCGACCTGATCGGCTTCGCGGCCAACTCCGACTTCATCCTGTCGACCGTCGGCGAGGAGTTCGGGCTCGCCGGCACGATGGCGTTCCTGCTGATCTACGGCCTGATCGTGGAGCGCGGCGTGCGGACAGCGCTCGCCGCCCGCGACCCGTTCGGCAAGCTCCTGGCGATCGGCCTCTCCGGCGCCTTCGCCATCCAGGTCTTCGTCGTCGCCGGCGGTGTCATGGGCCTCATCCCGCTGACCGGTATGACGATGCCGTTCGTCGCGGCCGGCGGTTCCTCGGTGATCGCCAACTGGGCGCTGATCGGCATCCTCATCAGAATCAGCGACACCGCGCGCCGCCCCGCACCGGCGCCCGCCCCGTCACCCGACGCCGAGATGACCCAGGTGGTCCGACCGTGAACAAGCCCCTGCGACGTATCGCGATCTTCTGCGGGCTCCTCATCCTGGCGCTGCTGGTGCGCACCAACTGGCTCCAGTACGTGGAGGCCGACGAGCTGAACAGCCACGAGCGCAACCGCCGCGTCCTGATCGAGCGGTACGGGAGCGAGCGCGGCAACATAGTGGTCGACGGCAAGCCGATCACCGGGTCGAAGAAGACGGACGACACGGACTTCAAGTTCAAGCGGACCTACCTCGACGGCCCGATGTGGGCGCCGGTCACCGGATACGCCTCGCAGGCCTTCGGCGCCACACAGATCGAGAGCATCGAGGACGGCATCCTCACCGGCAACGACGACCAGCTCTTCTTCGACCGCACGATGGCGATGTTCACCGGCGACGAGGAGAAGGGCGGCAATGTCGTCACGACCCTCGACGGTGCCGCGCAGAAGGCGGCCTTCGAGGGACTGGGCAACAAGAAGGGCGCCGTCGTCGCCCTGGAGCCGGGGACCGGCAAGATCCTCGCGCTGGCGTCCACCCCCTCGTACGACCCCTCGGTGTTCGCCGGCAACTCGCTCGACAAGGACACCCCGGCGTGGGAGAAGCTCAAGGACGATCCCGACAAGCCGATGCTGAACCGCGCGCTGCGCGAGACGTATCCGCCCGGCTCCACCTTCAAGGTCCTGACGGCCGCGGCGGGGCTGGAACACGGTGTCGTGGACGACGTCGACGCGAAGACCGAGTCCCCGCTCCCGTGGATCATGCCGGGCACGACGACGCCGCTGGTGAACGAGGGCAATATCCCGTGCGAGAACGCGACGCTCAGGGACGCGCTCCGGGTCTCCTGCAACAGCGTCTTCGGCAAGCTCGGCTATGACGTCGGCGCGGACAAGATGCTGGAGACCGCGAAGAAATTCGGTTTCAACGAGGAGCAGTTCGTCCCGGTCCGCGCCAACGCCTCGATTTTCCCTGAGGAATTGAACGATTCGCAGACGGCGCTCTCCTCCATCGGCCAGTTCGACACCCGTACCACCCCGCTCCAGATGGCCATGGTCGTCTCCGCCATCGCCAACGACGGCAAGCTGATGAAGCCGTACATGATCGACCAGCTCGAAGCCCCGAATCTTGACGTGATCAAGAAGACGGAGCCCGAGGAGATGGGCCAGCCCCTCAGCCAGGAGCACGCGCAGATGCTCCAGGAGATGATGGAGACGGTCGTCGACGAGGGCACCGGCAAGAACGCGCAGCTCCCCAACGTGAAGGTCGGCGGCAAGACCGGCACCGCGCAGCACGGCGAGAACAACAGCAAGAACCCGTACGCCTGGTTCATCTCGTACGCCAAGGACGACAACGGGTCGCCGGTCGCCGTGGCGGTCGTGGTCGAGGACAGCGACGCCACCCGTGACGACATCTCCGGTGGTGGTCTCGCCGCCCCGATCGCCAAGGACGTCATGAAGGCCGTGATCGACGGCAAGAAGTAATCGGGATATCCCGCAATGGCCCGGACAGCTGCCGACGCTGTCCGGGCCATTGTCGGACCGAACGGCAAACCGCACGACGGGGCCGCCGATAAACACGGGATAAGTTTCCCTCTACACCGAACCCGACGAACACGACGAACACGGCGTGGACATAGCGGCGGACATAGCGGCGGAATTTCCGAAGAATCGAAATTCGGCCGCCGATGTCCGGCCGGTGATCTGTCTCACCATCAGCGCCGCGAGCATTAACGACCGATATGTGGCCATTCAAGTACCAGTCCTGTATCAGCTACCAGGGACGGTCGGACCGGATGCGGCGTGCCCGGTAGCGTATGCGCGAACAGCACACCGCCGGACCGCACACCGGTGCGGTCGGGACAGACGGAGAGGGCTGGAACAGTATGGAAGAGCCGCGTCGCCTCGGCGGCCGGTACGAGCTGGGCTCGGTGCTCGGCCGTGGTGGCATGGCCGAGGTGTACCTCGCGCACGACACCCGGCTCGGCCGCACCGTCGCTGTGAAGACGCTGCGGGCCGATCTCGCCCGCGACCCGTCCTTCCAAGCCCGGTTCCGCCGAGAGGCCCAGTCGGCCGCCTCGCTCAACCACCCCGCGATCGTCGCTGTCTACGACACGGGTGAGGACTACGTCGACGGGGTGTCCATCCCGTACATCGTGATGGAGTACGTCGACGGGTCCACCCTGCGAGAGCTGCTGCACTCCGGGCGCAGACTGCTGCCCGAGCGCACGCTGGAGATGACCGTAGGCATCCTCCAGGCGCTGGAGTACTCGCACCGCGCCCAGATCGTCCACCGCGACATCAAGCCGGCCAACGTCATGCTGACGCGCACCGGCCAGGTCAAGGTCATGGACTTCGGCATCGCCCGCGCCATGGGCGACTCCGGCATGACGATGACCCAGACCTCCGCGGTCATCGGCACCGCGCAGTACCTCTCGCCCGAGCAGGCCAAGGGCGAGCAGGTCGACGCGCGCTCCGACCTGTACTCGACCGGCTGTCTGCTCTACGAGCTGCTGACCGTGCGACCGCCCTTCATCGGGGACTCACCGGTCGCCGTCGCGTACCAGCACGTACGGGAGGAGCCGCAGGCGCCGAGCAACTTCGACCCCGAGATCACGCCCGAGATGGACGCGATCGTGCTGAAGGCGCTCGTCAAGGACCCGGACTACCGCTACCAGTCGGCCGACGAGATGCGCGCCGACATCGAGGCATGCCTCGACGGCCAGCCCGTCGCGGCCACGGCGGCGATGGGCGCGGTCGGTTACGCGGGCGGCTACGGCGGCTCCGACGACCAGCCCACCACGGCCCTGCGCGCCGCCCCGCCCGGCGGCGGCCAGACGTCGATGATGCCGCCGGTCAACCCCGACGACGGCGGCGGCTACGGCAACTACGACGACCGTCCGGACCGGCGCCGGCAGAAGAAGTCCAACACCTCGACGATCCTGCTGATCCTCGCCGGCGTCCTGGTGCTCGCGGGCGCCATCCTGATCGGCAAGGCCGTCTTCGGCGGCGACAGCGGCAGCTCGGGCAAGATCGACGTGCCGCAGCTCGTGGGGGAGACCTTCGAAGAGGCGAAGGGGCTGGCGAGCAACGCGTCGGTCGAGCTGTCCCAGTCCGGGACGGAGCGGTGCGACCAGCCCAAGGGCGCCATCTGCTCCCAGAATCCGGCGTTCGGCGGAAAGATGACCCAGGGCGACACCATCCAGGTCGTCGTCTCCGAGGGTGCGCCGAAGGTCCAGGTGCCCGACGTCGCCGACGAGGCCGTCGAGGACGCCACGAAGACCCTTGAGGACGCGGACTTCAACGTCGAGACCAAGCAGGTCGAGAGCGACCAGGACCCGGGCACGGTCGTCAGTCAGAAGCCGAACGGCGGCTCGGAGGCGGAGAAGGGCTCGACGGTCACGCTCTCCGTCGCCAAGCAGGCGCAGGTCCCGGTGCCGCCCGTGACGGACAAGCCGTTCGAGGAGGCGAAGAGCCAGCTCGAAACGCTCGGCTTCACAGTCGCGCGTACCGACGTGGACTCCGACAAGCCGGCGAACACCGTCGTCGACCAGAACCCGGCGGGCAACTCCAAGGCGCCCAAGAACAGTCAGATCACGCTCCAGGTGTCGAAGGGTCCGCCGCAGCCGGAGAAGGTGCAGATCCCCGGTGACCTCGGGGGCAAAACCGTCGCCGAGGCGAAGGCCCAGCTGGAGGGCCTCGGTCTGGTGGTCGCACTGGCACCGAACTCGCCGAACGATCCCAACGCGCGGGTGATCACGAGCAATCCGCAGCCCGGCCAGCCGGTCGACAAGGGCAGCACCGTGACGCTGTTCGTGAATCCCGTGGGCAACGGGAACGACGGGGGCGGGGACAACGGAGGCTTCATCGGCGGCGGGCGGGGCGACGAGGACTGAGGCCGCCGCCTCCTGAGAAGAATCCTGAGCAGTTGAAGAAGCCCCGGCATCCTTGAAGAGGATGCCGGGGCTTCTTCGTGTGCCGTCGCGCTGCGATCCCGGTCCCGTCCCGCTCGCGTTCCGCGTCGTACGGGACGGCTCAGCGCAGCTCGTCGGGCTTCGTGCGCTTCTCGTCGACCTTCTCCGTGCGCTCCAGTTCGGCCCACACGATGTAGCGGTAGTCCGACGTGTAGACGGGCGTGCACGTCGTGAGCGTCAGATAGCGGCCGGGCTTCTTCTTGCCCGACTCCTTGGGGACCGGCTGGAGCACGTCCACGTTGTACTTCGAGGTCTTCGGGAGATCCTTGAAGACCTTGTAGACGTACCAGGTGTCCTTCGTCTCGAAGACGATCGCGTCGCCGGTCTTGAGCTTGTGGATGTTGTGGAACTTCGCGCCGTGCCCGTCGCGGTGCGCGGCCAGCGAGAAGTTCCCCTTCTTGTCCTTGGGCAGCGCGGACTTGACCGGGTCGGTGTAGTAGCCGGCGACACCGTTGTTGAGGGACTTGAGGTCCGTGCCCTTCTTTACGAGGACCTCGCCGTTCTTCATCGCCGGTACGTGCAGGAAGCCGATGCCGTTCTTGATGTCGAGGGCGCCGGGGCCGCCGCGGCCGTCGGCCCAGCCGTCGCGTACCTCGTTGCCCTGCTTCGTGGCCTCGCGGTCGGCCAGCACATTCGTCCACCACAGCGAGTAGACGACGAAGAGACCGAGCACCAGGCCCGCGGTGATGAGCAGTTCGCCGAAGACACTGACGGCGGCGGCGACACGACCGCGCCGCGGGCGGACCGGCGCCGTGGCCACGGCCGAAGCGGGTTCAGGGTCGGGCTCCGAAGGCTCGGGCTCCAGGGGCTCGGGCTCCAGGGGCTCGGGCTCTGACGACCCAGGCTCCGAAGGCTCGGGCTCCGGGGATTCCGGCTCCGAAGACCCAGCGGCGGGCTCGACCACCCCGGTTGTCGCGGATGTATCGTTTTTCCCGGCTTCTTCGGGTGTGCTCGCATGCCCGTCGTCGCGCCCTGTTCCCGCTGCCACAGCACCCGTCCCCTGGTCCCTGGTCTCCGTCGTGATTCGTTCAGCCGACGAGAGCGTCGGGCTTCCCCTTGTCGCGTGGCCGTTCCTCAACCATCTTGCCCCACACGATCATTCGATACGTACTGGTGAATTCCGGCGTACACGTCGTCAACGTGATGTATCGCCCCGGCTCTGAGAAGCCGGACCCGGGCGGCACGGGACCGATCACGCCCGTGTTGGACGGCGCGGTCTGCGGGAGGATGCTCGCCATGTCGTAGGTGAAGTACGCGTCCTGCGTCTCCACGATGATCTTGTCGCCGGGCTCCAGGCGGTTGATGTACCGGAACGGCTCACCATGGGTGTTGCGGTGTCCCGCGACCGCGAAGTTGCCCTGCTTGTCGGACGGCATCGCCGTCTTGAGCCTGCCCTGCGAGTAGTGGCCGACCATGCCCCGGTCCAGGACCTTCGCCTTGTCGATGCCCTCGGCGATCGGAACGACCACGTCGAGCTTGGGGATGTGCATGATCGCGAATCCCTGGCCGGGTGCGAAGACACCGGGCTGACGCCCCTTCGCCCAGCCTTCCTGGATCTTGTCCGTCTCCTTGCCCGCGTACAGATCGGCCTGGATGTTCGTCCACCACAGCTGGTACGTGACGAACAGCAGCATCAGCACACCGAGGCTGATGAAGATCTCGCCGACCGCGCGGCTGAGGATCACGCCCGGACTGTCCTTGAGCGCACGGGCGGCCCGCCGCGCCTCGACCCGGGAAAGCGGTCTGGCGGGCGCTGAGGCTCCCGGAGCACCCGCGGGGCCCCCGGCGCCCGGCGGGCGCGTACGACCGCGCCCACGGCCGCCCTTGGCCGCTTTACGCCGCTCGGCACGGCCCCCGGTGGGCGGTTCGGGCCGCGCGGGCCGCTCCGGGCCGGCGTCGGCCTCGGAGTCGGAGTCGGAGATGGTGGGCAGGAGGGCCGTGGCCTCCTCGGCGCCTCCGGCGCTCATGCCGTCCCGGACGGGGACGTACGGCAGACCGGGACCAGAACCCGGACCCGGATCGGGCCGGGGCGCGGGCACAGACACGGATACGGGCGGAGGCGTCGGCACGGGCGGAGGTGTGGGGATCGGCACCGGCTCCGGGGCGACCTGTGACGCCCAGTCCTGCCCGTACTCGGCGGGCGTCTCCGTCGTGTACGGGTACGGCCCGTACCCCGACCACTCCCGCTCGGCGGGCGGCGGCCCCGATATCCCGTCACCCGCCGCCCAGGGCCCGGGCGACGAAGGCCGCGTGGGAGCCACAGGAGCCGTAGGAGCGGGAGGAGTCGCGGGGTTCACGGGTGGCGGGACAGGAGGCGGCGCGGCGCTCCGCCCGGGAAGGGGATCGTTCAACGGATCCGCGAGTCCGTCCACCGCCGCCTCGAACGCGCCTGGTTCCTCGTACGGTTCCCGCTGCTCGTACGAGGCGCCGTATCCCGCGTCGTGCTCGGGGCGGAGTGCGGTCACGCGACCGCCTTGCCCACCACCGGCGCCAGGCCCGCCGACCGGCCTACGGCGCCCGGATCCCCGCACTGCGCCAGCCAGTTGGCCAGCATCAGATGACCGTGTTCGGTCAGCACGGACTCGGGGTGGAACTGCACGCCCTCGACGGGCAGTTCACGGTGGCGCAGCCCCATGATGATGCCGTCGGCCGTGCGCGCGGTGACCTCCAGCTCGTCCGGCAGTTCGGCGGGCTCCGCCGCCAGCGAGTGGTAGCGGGTCGCCGTGAAGGGCGAGGGCAGCCCGGCGAACACGCCCTTGCCCTCGTGGGTGACCGGCGAGGTCTTGCCGTGCAGCAGCTCGGGGGCCCGGCCGACCACGCCGCCGTACGCCACCGCCATCGACTGCATACCGAGGCACACCCCGAAGACGGGGACGCCGACGGCGGCGCAGTGGCGCACCATGTCGACGCAGACACCGGCCTGTTCGGGCGTGCCGGGACCGGGGGAGAGCATCACCCCGTCGAAGCCGTCCTGCGCGTGCGCCGTCGACACCTCGTCGTTGCGCAGCACTTCGCACTCCGCGCCGAGCTGGTACAGGTACTGGACGATGTTGAAGACGAAGCTGTCGTAGTTGTCCACGACGAGCACGCGGGCCCGGCTCACGGGGTGCCTCCCGCGCCGGTCACCGTCGCGTCCCCGAACGGGAGGATCGGCTCCGCCCACGGGAAGACGTACTGGAACAGCACGAAGACGACCGCCAGCGACAGCACGAGCGCGATGACCGCCCGCACCCACACGTTGCCCGGCAGATGCCGCCAGATCCAGCCGTACATGCTGTCCCTTCCGTTCCGTACCCGTTCCCCGCCCACTCCGTCGTCCCGGCGCGCGCGATACCGAACCAGACTAAGGGGCCGGGGGGTCACGTGGGCGGCGCATGGGTCAGGTGTGCCGTTGCCCTCTTCTTCCCGACGAGGGCCGCCTCCTGAGGAGGGTGACGGGACCGAACCGCTCGGCCCGCTACTTCACCGGCTTCGCGTAGTGCAGATCCACGGTGCCCGTGTAGCCGGGAAGCGTGGTCTCGGCGTGCTCGTCGACCTTCCAGCCGAGGCCGTACGCCTGCACGTACAGCTGGTAGTTCTGGATCGCCGGCGACTCGTCGAGCGCCTTGCGGAGCTTGCCCTGGTCCCCCACGGCCGTGATCTTGTACGGCGGTGAGTAGACCCGGCCCTGCAGGATCAGGGTGTTGCCGACGCAGCGCACCGCGCTGGTGGAGATCAGCCGCTGGTCCATGACGCGGATGCCGCTCGCGCCGCCCTGCCAGAGGGCGTTGACGACGGCCTGCAGATCCTGTTGGTGGATGACCAGGTCGTTGGGCTGCGGCTCGGGGTAGCCCGGATTGGCCGTGGCGTCCGGCGGAGCGTCGTCCAGGGTGACGGTGAGGGCCCGGCCCGAGACCTTCTTGGTGCCCGCCGCGTTCTCCAGACCACGGAGTCTGGCGTCCTCCGCCTTCGTGGAACCGTCGTCGCGGTTGGCGAGACCGTCGACGTTCTCCCGTACAGCGCCGGTGGACTCCTCCAGCTCGGCGTTCTTGTCGCTGCGCTCCTGGATCAGGTCGGAGAGCTTGAGCAGGGAGTCGTCCGTACGGAGGTTGGTGCCCTTCGCCGTGTTGAAGCTGGTGACGAAGATGAGGCCGGCCAGGGCGAAGACTCCGGCCGTGAGCAGCCGGACCGGCCGCCAGATCGGTCGGCGGACCGGCCCTTCGGGGGAGTCGGCAGAATTGCTCAACGTACCCTTATCTCCTTAGGCGCCACGGAAGCACTACGCTAACGGACGCCCGGGGGAGGCAGTGTTCCCCCTGCTCCTCACCCCCGGCACACCGTTTCAGTTACCTGCGCGGTCACGCAGCGCATCGACAGGAGAGTCCCTCGTGCCGAAGTCACGTATCCGCAAGAAGGCCGATTTCACGCCGCCCCCCGCGGCGAAGCAGTCGACCACGATAAGGCTGTCCAACCGGAGCTGGGTCGCACCGGTCATGCTCGCCCTGTTCCTCATCGGGCTGGCCTGGATCGTCGTCTTCTATGTGACCGAGGGCTCGCTGCCGATCGACGCCTTCGGAAACTGGAACATCGTGGTCGGCTTCGGGTTCATCGCCGCCGGCTTCGGTGTCTCCACCCAGTGGAAGTAGCGGCGTGGCGGTAGCGGCGGCGGCCGGCGTCAAGCTCTGCCCAGAGACTTATCCACAGTGCTGTCCACAGCCGGGGGAAAAGGTCAGACGATCTGTGGATAACTCCACGGCAGGTTGACGCCGGTGTGACTGGAACACCCGCTTCGGCCGTTGTGATGAAGCGTCTCGCCCCTTGTCTCTGCTGGGAAAACCCTGATCAGCGACAAGGGGCACTGATGTTCCCCCACAGATTGCACAAGATCCGGCACACGCTGTGGACAACTGTGTGCTTCAAGGGTCTCCGAGGGGCCCTCAGGACGTCGGGAACCCGGGGCCCCGGAACGTCAGGTGAGTTGACTGGTTCTGATGACGACGGTCGCGACGGTCGCCAGCAGCACCACCGCGCAGGTGCCCCACTGGACCAGCGTTCGGCGCTCACGCGGCGCGTGCACGAGGCCCACCGCGATCAGCGTGCCCGCGACCAGGCCGCCGACATGCGCCTCCCAGGCGATCCCGGACCAGGTGAACGTGAAGAGCAGGTTCAGCGCCAGCAGCGCGAAGACCGGCCTCATGTCGTAGTTCATCCGGCGCATCAGTACGGCCGTGGCGCCGAGGAGACCGAAGATGGCCCCCGACGCACCGAGCGACGGCTGGTTCGGCGCGGCGATCAGATAGGTCAGGGCGCTGCCCGCCAGACCGGAGATCAGATACAGCGCGAGGAAGCGCACCCGTCCGAGCGCCGCTTCCAGCGGCCCGCCGAGCCACCACAGCCCCAGCATGTTGAACGCGATGTGCCACACGGCCTGGTGCAGGAACATCGCCGTGAACAGGCGGTACCACTCCCCGTCGGCGACGCCCACGACCTCGCCGATCTCCGGGTTGAAGGCGTGCCCGATGAGATCCAGCTCGCCGACGACGCGCTGTTCGCTGACGAGGACACCGACGAAGACCGCGAGATTCAGACCCAGCAGGATCTTCGTGATCAGCCGGGGGTCGGCGGCGACGGTGCCGCCGGCGATCGTGCGCGGGCGGGCGGCGGTCGGCGACATGCCTGTACCGGACCCCTCCCGTACGCAGTTCGGGCACTGGAATCCGACGGACGCGCTGATCATGCAGTCCGTGCAGATGGGGCGCTCGCAGCGGGTGCAGCGGATGCCCGTCTCACGGTCCGGGTGCCGGTAACAGTGGGGTGTGGTGTCGGCGGCGGGCCGGTCCGGGCCCCCGGGCTGCTGGTCCATCGGTCCCCTCGGTGCTCGTTGCGGCGGGAGGGCACACAGCGCTCCGCCCTCCCCGTCCGGTATGTAACCACTACGGACGGGCAGGGCGGGATGGTTCCCCGAAGGGGAATCCGAGACGTCGTGACGCGTCCCCAGGGGCGGTACGCCCGACGGACGGCACGGTGCCGACGGCGCTGGGCACGGCCCTAGCGGGACTCGACGACGACCGACTCGATCTTGACTTCCTCCACCGGGCGGTCGGTGCGCGGGTTGGTCTGGGTGGAGCCGATGGCGTCCACGACCTTCTTGCTCGCCTCGTCGGTGACCTCACCGAAGATGGTGTGCTTGCGGGTCAGCCACGCGGTGGGCGCCAGGGTGACGAAGAACTGCGAGCCGTTGGTGCCCGGTCCCGCGTTCGCCATGGCCAGGAGGTAGGGCCTGTCGAAGGAGAGGTCCGGGTGGAACTCGTCCCCGAACTCGTAGCCCGGCCCGCCGGTGCCGTTGCCCAGCGGGTCCCCGCCCTGGATCATGAAACCGCTGATGACCCGGTGGAAGACGGTGCCGTCGTACAGCCGGTCGCTGGACTTCTTACCGGTCGTCGGGTTGGTCCATTCACGCTCGCCCTTGGCGAGCTCCACAAAGTTCTTGACCGTCTTCGGCGCGTGGTTCGGCAGGAGCCGGATCTCGATGTCGCCTTGGTTGGTCTTCAGGGTGGCGTAAAGCTGCTCGGCCACGATCTGCCTTCCGTGAGTCTGCTCTGACCCTGTCGATCCTCGCACGGCCGACGGGCGCGCCGGCCGCCCCGTACCCCTCAGGCGCTCGCGGCGTCCCGTGACGGGGAATCAGTGGCCGTCGACGGGGCAGACGCGAGAGCGAGCGCCGGATCGAACGACCGCGAGGCGGCGGCAGGGCGACGACGGGACATAGGTGAGGCAGTCATGGCCTTAACGGGGCACGGCACGGCGAAGCGTGGCATTGTCGTCGACAAGCTCCCCTTGCACCGCAATGCCCAGGCATCGCCCCAAGTCGTCTTCCATGACCCGGATGCCCGCACCGCATGCCGGTACGGCGGACGGCAGGCATGATTTCGATCTGGGTGGACAGGCGGATCTTTGTCCAATAACGGGGGAAACCCCCAAGCCCCTGACCGCCACCGAGGAGGAGGATCCTGTGACCCGCATGGACAGCGTGCGCGCCGCTACCGATTCGGCGAAGGAGAGCGTGCTGCACGCCGCGGAAGCGGTGGCACCCTACGCCGATACGGCCAAGGAACAGGCCGCGTTGTACGCCGAAGAGGCCCGCGTCCGGCTCGCACCGAAGGTGCAGAAAGCCGCGAAGCAGGCTCGTGTTCAGTACGGCGCCCATGTGGCGCCGCATGTGCCCCCAAAGGTCGACGTGGCCGCACAGCGCGCGGCGGCGCGGACGCGCAAGGCGGCGCGTCAGGCAGCCGACTACACGGTGCCGCGCGTCGAGCACGCGGTCTCCGTCGCACAGCCGGTCGCCGGGGAGGCAGCGGCTCGTTCCGCTGCCGCTCTCGCCGCGCTGCGCGGTCAGATCACGGTGAAGGAGGTCCAGAAGCTTGTGCGGAAGCATGAGCGACGGGCCAGGGCCGGACGGCTCGCCAAGGGCCTGGTGGTCCTCGGTGTACTGACCGGTGGCGCTTTCGCCGCGTGGAAGTGGTGGGACAAGCAGGCCAATCCCGACTGGCTGGTGGAACCGCCCGCTCCTACAGAGGTCTCCGAGCACAACGCGTCACTGTCGTCCGTCGACGGCAGCCCGGGTGCGCTCGATCCGGAGGTACAGGCCAAGCAGGCTGAGGAAGAAGAGGCGAAGGACCGCGACGACCGCCCGTGACGGGTGACCGTTGATCCGTGGGACCGGTGGTGCTGTCGCCGTACGAAGACTGTCGAGGCCGGCGCAGAAGATGCGACGGACCGGCTGGTGCGGTACGGCGGGCACTGCGGGTGATTCGGATGTCTCCGGTGACGCGGGTGATGCGGGTGACGCGCGTGGTGCGGGCGCCGGGAGTCCTCAGGGAATCCCGGTTCCTCACGCCGCGGCCGCGAGAGCCGCGTCGGCGGCCGCCTCGTTGTCACGCGCCACGTCGGCGGCCGTACGGGTGTCGACGGGCAGGCGCCGGACCGAAGGTGACGAGCCGTGCGCTTCGGCGCGGATACGCTGCTCGATGGTCGGCGGCCGGGACGTGTCCGTCGGCCGCGCGTTCTCCGGCAGTGCCCGTCGCACCGCGGGTGCCGCCTCACCTCCGCCCCGCTCCTCGGCGACGGGGGCGACCGGCGAGCGACCCTTCGCGGGCTGCTCGGCGGGCTGCTGTACGGCGGCGTCCGCGGCCGCGGCGGGGGCGGTCAGCCCCAGGGTGGTGAGCACCGCGAAGAACGCGGTCAGGAAGACGGTCCACAGATTCTTGACCTTGAAGGCGGCCATGACCCCTCGCTTTCAGGTTGCGCTCGGGTTGAGCGATCTACATACCTTCCTCATGATGTGTACGCATCTTGGGAATCGAGGGACCAACGCCGCCACTGCGCAGTTCTTCTGATGAACACCACCCGTACGGTGCAACGGGCGCCGTTAATCGTTTGTGAGACCGCGTCGGACGGGCCTCCGGCACCCTCTGGAGCGAGCGTTCTATCCAGTAGAATTCCCGTGTGAGGACAGTGGAGCAGGACCCCACCACGGGAGCGGAGCGTCCGGTCGGCACGCGCGAGAGAATCGTCCGGGCCGCCTCGCTGCTCATGCAGCGCCAGGGCTACGACGGCACGGGGATCAAACAGATCTCCACCGAGGCCGGAGCCACACTCGGGTCGGTCTATCACTTCTTCCCCGGCGGCAAGCAGCAGGTGGCCGTCGCCGCGATCGGGCACGGGGACCGCGAGTTCGCCGACGAACTGCGCCTCACCCTCGACGGAGCCACCGACCCGGCCCAGGCGGTGATCGACTGCGCGCACCGCCTGGCGGAGGGGCTGCGCGAGTCCGACTGGATCGAGGGCTGCCCGGTCACCGCCACGGCCCTCGGTACGGCGGGCCGCGCGCCCGACATCCAGGAGGCCGCGGCTGCCGCGTTCGCGAACTGGCGCGACCTGGTGTACGCCCGTCTTCGCCGCGCCGGCATCGCCGAGGACGACGCCCACGACCTGGCCCACACGGTGATCAGCACCCTGGAAGGCGCCGAACTGGCGGCCCAGGTCTCGCGGAGCGAGCGCCCGCTGCTCACCGCGGGCCGCCACCTCGCGCAGCTCATCGACCTCTACGCCCCGACGGGGAACGATTCCTGAGTCCGGGTCAGGCCATTGGTGCGACGCCCTGGCCAGGGCAGGGCAACGATCCGATCCTTGTCGGTATGAACGATGGCGTGGTGTGGCTCCTCCTGAGCACGAGTGGGCTGCTGGTGCTGCTGAACGCGGGGATCGGCGTCCTGGCCCTGTGGAGTCACCGGTCCGATCTGCGCGTGACGGAACGTCTGATCGCTTCGGGAGAGCTGGACGTGTACCACGCGACCTGGCTGACCGGGTGCGGATACAGCCGGACGTGGACGTCGACCTGGTACCGGGAACGTGTCGCGGCGGAACTCGCCCTCCGGGCGCTGGACGCCGCGGGCCTGGTGCGCGCCGACGGGCAGGCAGGGCTCGTACCGCCATCCGACGCGCCGGATCCCGCTGACGCGGCGCCTCCGGACCATCCACCGACGCGCGCCGCGTGGCGGTTCGTCCGCGACTCCTGGTCCGCCGGACGCCCGGTGACGGTGAGGGCGCTCGCCGATCACCCCGCTTTCAGGACGGCCTGCGCGGCGCACCGTGAGCGGTTGTCCGGTCATCTGCCCGTGCGCCGCACGCGCCGGGACAACCGCGCCGAGCGGGCGCCGTGGACCGCGGCGCTGATCGGCGCGGGATGGATCTCGCTCAACACCACCGTCCTGATGGCGACGGACTCCTTCGGCGACACCGGCGCCGGGCCGGCGGGATTCGAGAGGGTCCTCGCACTGCTCGCGCTGGCGGCCGGCGCCGCCGCCCTCCCCGCCCTCGTCCTGGTCGTCCTGCACGTCTTCCTCTGGCGGGCCTGGCGGGACCGCTGGCCCCGCCGGCTGCGCACGCACTGCGAGGAGCTGATCCGGCGGGAGTCCCGGGACTGGGTGCCGCTGTCACGTATCCCCGTGGGGTGAGCGTCCTGGCGCCATGACCTCTCACGAAGCGGCTTCCGCCGATTTCCGCCCTGCCGGCGCGCTCCTACCCGTCGGCGCCCGCGCCGACCGGTCATGATCCCGCTCAGCCTCGCCGAGATCGCCGCCGGGCTTCTCGCACCATGAGATCCGGGCCGGATCGCGAACGCGCCTTCCGCCTTGAGGCAGGCCGCCAGCGGGTCGAGCCACGCGTCGATCTCGCCGGTCCAGTCGATGACCGGGCCCTCGGGGAGGTAGGCCAGGGTGAAGCGCTCGAACCGCGGCACCGGGCGGTGCAGGACGAGTGCCGCACCGACCGGTCGCCGGCCGTCGTACCAGCCGAGGGACTCGCTGCGCCACTCGGTCTTGACGCGGCCCCACGCCGGGGTCTGCAGGAAGCTGACCGACCGCCGCGTCCGTACGAACGCCAGGTGCTCGGCGGCGCCGATCGGCCGGACGGTCAGGCTCGGGGCCGCTGTTCGGGCTGGTTCACTGGAGGACATGCCTGCAGTCAAGGCAGGGCGGTGTTGCCGGCGCGTATGCGGTTTTCGATACGCCGACGATATGCGTCACACGGTGGTCACCAGCTGATTCCCGCCGCCACCGGCAGGTGGTCGCTGCCGGTGGCCGGCAGCACCCACGAACTCTCCGGCTCCACGCCCCTGACCAGGATCTGGTCGATCCGCGCCACCGGGAACCTCGCCGGCCAGCTGAAGCCGAAACCGTCCCCGGCCACCTCCTGGGCCGAGTTCAGCCGCGAGGTGATGCCGTTGAACGCGCGGTCGTCCGTGGTGCCGTTCAGGTCCCCGAGCAGCACCACCCGCTCGTTCCGCTCGGCGGCGACGGCGTCGCCGAGCGCCTGGGCGTTCCTGTCCCGCGAGTCCGTCGAGAAGCCGTCGCCGGGCAAGACCCGTACGGAACCCAGGTGGGCCACATACACCGCCAGCGGCCCGTGGTCCGTGGCCACCGTGGTGCGCAGCGCCCGGTTGTCGACCAGCTTGACCTCGGCCGGCTTCGTGTCCCCCAGCGGCCCGACATCCTGCCTGGTGTCGACCGGCCGCGTGTCCGACAGCGGCAGCTTGCTCCACAGCCCGACCGTGCCCAGCACCGCGTGGTACGGGTACGCCTGCTGCAACTCCCTCTCGTACAGCGGCTTCGCCCGCGCGGTGATCTCCTCCAGGGCCAGCACGTCCGCCTCGGAGGCGACCAGATCGCGGGCGGTGCCGGCCGGATCGGAGTTGTCGGCGCCGACGTTGTGGCTGACCACGGTGAGGTCGCCGCCCGAGTGGGACTTGTCGCCGAGCAGCCCGCCGAAGAGGCTCAGCCACACCGTGACCGGCAGCAGCAGCGCGGCCACCGCGACGGCGGAGCGGCGCCACAGCGCGCCGGCCAGCAGCAGCGGGATGAACAGGCCGAACCACGGCAGCAGGGTCTCCACCAGACTGCCGAGCCCCGCGCGGTCGGTGATCCGCGTGTGCAGCAGCATGAGCAGGCCGAGCAGCAGCGCCGGCACGGCGAGAAGCGGGCCGCGTTTCCAGGGCCCCGGCCGGGCGGCGAGGCGCGGTGTCCGGCGGATCCGCGCACGCCAGGTGACCGAGCTGGTGGCGCGGCCGAGGCGGACGAGGCGGACGAGGGATTGGCGCCTGTCGGGCCGACCACCACCAGCCACCGGGTCCGGCGCTTCCGCGTGCGTGCTGACGGTGGGGGTTCGAGTCATGCCGCCAGTCAAGGCAACGCGGTGTTGCCACCACGTATGGGGATTTCGATACGCCGACGATATGCGCGGGCTCGTAGCCTCGGAGTATGCGCGTACTGATCGTCGAGGACGAGCCTTACATGGCAGAGGCCATCCGCGACGGTCTGCGTCTGGAGGCGATCGCGGCCGACATCGCGGGTGACGGCGACACCGCGCTGACCCTGGTGAGCGTCAACACCTACGACATCGCCGTCCTCGACCGCGACATCCCCGGACCGTCCGGCGACGAGATCGCCAGACGCATCGTCGCCTCCGGCAGCGGCATCCCGATCCTCATGGTCACCGCCGCCGACCGCATCGACGACAAGGCTTCCGGGTTCGAACTCGGCGCCGACGACTACCTCACCAAACCGTTCGAGCTCCGGGAACTCGTCATGCGGCTGAGGGCGCTCGACCGCAGACGCGCGCACGCCCGACCGCCGGTCAGGGAGATCGCGGGCCTGCGGCTGGACCCCTTCCGCCGGGAGGTCTACCGCGACGGACGGTACGTCGCCCTCACCCGGAAGCAGTTCGCCGTGCTCGACGTCCTCGTCGGCGCCGAAGGCGGTGTCGTCAGCGCCGAGGAACTGCTGGAGCGCGCGTGGGACGAGAACGCCGACCCGTTCACCAACGCCGTACGCATCACGGTCTCGGCACTGCGCAAGCGCCTCGGCGAGCCCTGGATCATCGCCACCGTGCCCGGCGTCGGCTACCGCATCGACACAGCGCCCGGCACCGGACACGAGGGAGGCGACCGTGGATAGAGCCCCTGGCCTGAGTGTCCGGCTCAAGCTGACCCTCAGCTACGCCGGGTTCCTGATGGTGGCCAGCGCCCTGATGCTCATCGCCGGGTGGTTGTTCCTGACTCGTGTGAAGCACGTCGGTCTCGTCGTCGTGATCACGCCCGGCTACCAGCTCTCCGTCGCGCGCGACTTCGCTCCGATGGCTGCCGCCACGCTGACGTTCCTGCTGGTGTTCGGCCTCGGCGGAGGGTGGCTCCTCGCCGGCCGTATGCTCGCCCCGCTGAACCGCATCACGCACGCCACCCGCACGGCCGCGACCGGCTCACTCTCCCACCGCGTCCAACTGCCGGGCCGGGAGGACGAGTTCCGCGAGCTGGCCGACGCCTTCGACACGATGCTCGCACAGCTCGAGGCGCACGTAGCCGAGCAGCGGAGGTTCGCGGCCAACGCCTCCCACGAACTGCGCACCCCGCTGGCGATCTCGAAGTCGCTTCTCGACGTGGCCCGCACCGACCCGAACCGCGACACCGGCGAACTCGTCGAGCGCCTCCACTTCGTCAACACCCGCGCGATCGACCTCACCGAGGCACTGCTCCTGCTCAGCCGCGCCGGTCAGCGGTCCTTCACCCGCGAACACGTCGACATGTCCCTCATGGCGGAGGAAGCCACCGAGACACTCCTCCCCCTCGCCGAGAGGAACGGCGTCACCCTCGAAACCAGCGGCGACATCGCCCCCACGCTCGGATCACCGGCGCTCCTGCTCCAGCTGACCACGAACCTCGTGCACAACGCGATCGTCCACAACCTGCCCGAGCGGGGCACCGTGTGGGTCACGACCAGCCTTCGCCCCGGAAGCGTGGTGCTGATCGTCGAGAACACCGGCGAGACGCTCACCCCGCAATTGGTCCCGACACTCGTCGAGCCGTTCCAGCGCGGCACCGAGCGCGTACGCGGCGACCACCCGAGGGTCGGCCTCGGTCTGGCGATCGTCAAGAGCATCGCCGACGCCCACAACGGAACGCTCACCCTCACCCCGCGCTCCGCCGGCGGGATCCGCATCACCGTCGAACTGCCGATGCGACGACCGACGACAGCCCCGCGCTCCGGCGGATAACGCATCGGATCGGCGCGAAAAAGCCCCTCCGATCCACGTTTCCGCAGATCGGAGGGGCTATCCAAGTGGAGCCTAGGGGAGTCGAACCCCTGACATCTGCCATGCAAAGACAGCGCTCTACCAACTGAGCTAAGGCCCCGGAAGGGGTGTACGACGGCGCCGCGGAACGTCTCGGTGACCGCCGGGGACCAGAGTACCGGGTGTCCACCGTGATCCCGCAAAAGGATTGGGACTCCCGGTGCGCGACCCCGCTCCGTAGGATGCCCCAGAGGTTCGCAGCAGCGAAGCTGCCGCCTGGGGAAGCGATGGGGAGACGCGAATGGACGCCGCACAGCAGGAATCGACAGCAAGAGCCAGAGAACTCCAGCGCAGCTGGTACGGAGAGCCACTGGGAGCACTCTTCCGACGGCTCATCGACGACCTGGGGCTGAATCAGGCCAGGCTCGCCGCGGTGCTCGGTCTGTCGGCCCCGATGCTCTCCCAGCTGATGAGCGGCCAGCGTGCCAAGATCGGCAATCCCGCCGTGGTCCAGCGCGTTCAGGCGCTCCAGGACCTGGCCGGTCAGGTCGCCGACGGCAGCGTCAGCGCCGCCGAGGCCACCGCCCGGATGGAAGAGGTCAAGAAGTCGCAGGGCGGCTCCGTCCTCACCGGCACCAGCCAGACGACGAACAGCACGGGCGCACCGACCGTGCGGCGCGTCGTCCGCGAGATCCAGTCACTGCTGCGGTCGGTCGCCGCCGCCGGTGACATCATCGACGCTGCCGACTCCCTCGCACCGAGCCACCCCGAACTGGCAGAGTTCCTCCGGGTGTACGGCGCCGGGCGCACCGCCGAGGCCGTCGCGCACTACGAGGCGCACCAGAACTAGGCCGAAGCCGGGACTGGGCACGGCAGGCACAGCAGGCACGGGAGAGACCGCGGCCGAGGGTGACGGTCCGCCGGACAGGACGACTGGGAGCGAGCGCGGCGCAATGGGTGAGGTCTTCGCTGGTCGGTACGAGTTGGTCGACCCGATCGGACGTGGCGGTGTGGGCGCCGTCTGGCGTGCCTGGGACCACCGGCGCCGCCGGTATGTGGCGGCCAAGGTGCTGCAGCAGAGCGACGCGCACACCCTGCTGCGCTTCGTACGCGAGCAGGCCCTGCGGATCGATCACCCGCATGTACTCGCACCGGCCAGCTGGGCCGCCGACGACGACAAGGTCCTGTTCACCATGGACCTGGTGAGCGGCGGATCTCTGGCGCATGTGATCGGCGACTACGGGCCGCTGCCGCCGCGTTTCGTCTGCCTCCTCCTGGACCAGTTGCTCTCCGGTCTCGCGGCGGTGCACGCGGAGGGCGTCATACACCGCGACATCAAGCCCGCCAACATCCTGCTGGACGCCACCGGGACCGGCCGGCCGCATCTGAAGCTGTCCGACTTCGGGATCTCCATGCGCAAGGGCGAGCCACGCCTGACGGAGACCAACTACGTGGTGGGCACGCCCGGTTACTTCGCGCCGGAGCAGATACAGGGCGCGGAGCCGGACTTCCCCGCCGACCTCTTCGCCGTCGGCCTGGTCGCGCTCTATCTGCTGGAGGGGCAGAAGCCCGACGCCCAGGCCCTGGTGGACTACTTCACCGCGCACGGCACCCCGGGAGCACCGCAGGGGATTCCCGAGCCGCTGTGGCAGGTCCTCGCCGGGCTGCTCCAGCCGGACCCGGACGCCCGATTCCGTACGGCGACGGGCGCGCGCAAGGCACTCACGTCGGCCGTCGAGCTGCTGCCCGAGCAGACGGAGGACGACGAGCCCGTCGAGATCTTCGACCAACTCGGGCCGCTGCCGCCCTCGTTCGGCCCCACCGGGCCTGTCCCTCAGTCGGACCCGGGCGCGCACGCCCCAGCTCCCCGGTCGGAGACCCCGTATCAGGGTGGAACCACCGGGCCGACGACCGGCGGGTCCACGGGCGGAGTCACCGGGGGGCAGCCGCCCCAGAGCGCCCAGAACACCCCCTGGACGGCCGGCACACCCTCCGTACAGCAGCAGCCCGCCCCGCACCCCTCCATGTCGGAGACCGGCAGCTTCCACCTCCCCCCGCCGCCCTACCCGGACCAGCGGCAGGCACCGCAACACCACCCCCAGCAACCACAACACCACCAACCCCCCTCCGGGCCACACCCGTTGCAGCCCTCCCCGCCGGCCACTTCGTACTCCGCGCCCACACATCCGCTCGCGTCCCCTTCCCCCGCCCTGCCCGATCCGTCGCAGGCGCCCACCGCCGAAGTCCCGCACGACGTCCAGGACACTCGTAGATACACCGCTCACCGGCCCGGGGTTCCCGTCCAGTACCCACCGGCCCCGTACGCCCCGGCCCCCGTACCCGTCCCGCACAGACGACCGGGACCGCCACCCAAGGTGACGATCCCGGTTCTGCTGCTCGCACTGGTCTGTTTCGCCGTGGGGTTCTGGGCCCTCTCTCAGACCTGACGGCCCTGCCGCCGCGCGACCAGCATCCACCCGCCGAGCCCCAGCAACAGCACGGTCCCCGTCCCGATCCCGCCGGCGGCGACCAGCTTCATGGTGCCGCTGTCCTCGGCGGGCGCAGGTGGGGCGGCCTGCTCCAAGCTGTCGTCCGACACATCGAACTCACCGGCCGAACCGTCGTACCCCGGCCCGTCCTTCGCCTCGCCGTCGACCGTCACGCGCAACGTCAGGTCGTACGGCTTCTGCCCGAACTTCTCGCCCACCTCGGGGCTGAGGCTCACCCGCACGTAGTACCAGCCCGCGAAGCGCATCGCCCTCTCGCCGCTGGTGGAACCGAACCGGTTCGCGTAGTCCACCGGCGGCGCCGGATCCGGCGCCAACGACTTCTCCTCGCCGTTGTACGACATCGTTTCGGTGGCGCCGACGAGCCCTCTCGCCGGGTTGTACACGTCGAGGGACAGCGCTCCGCCGACGACGCCTTTCCCCTCCGAACCGCCCAGCTCGGCGCTGGTGAACAGTTGCTGCCCCCAACTGACGGGCACACGGTAGAAGAGCGACTCACCCGGATCGATCCTCGCCGTCCACTCGCCCCCGCCGAGATCGGCGGCGTCGGTGAATCCGGCGCCGCCCGCCCGCGGCTTCGAGTCGCCCGACGGCGGCTCGGGGGAGGCGCTCGGCCAGTCCTCGGGCGCCTCGGTGGCCCCGGCGGCCGTCAGCTTCGGCTCGGACAGATAGCGCAGTTCCAGGTCCCACGCGTCCTGCGTGGACGTGGCTTTCGACTGCCGCTCCACGATCACGTAGTACGGACCGGCTTCCCGGCAGGCCCCGTACTTCTTTCCCTCCAGAGTCCGCGACGCGTAAGCGGTCAGCGGCTGCGGATACTCACCCGACATCGGGACCCGGACCTGGTCGGAGTCGCAGTCCCCGCCGTCGCTGTCCTGCACCGTGATCGTGAGCTTGTCGCCGTAGCCCACCCGTGACCCCAACTCGGGCACGGCGGTGGCCGACACGTACGCGTTCTTCGCGTCGTCCAGGTCCAGCCGGTAGAAGAGCTTCTTGCCCGGCCCGATCGAATCGCGGTAGGTGAGGCCCGCTTCGAGCTGCTGCGCGGCACTGATCCTCGCGGCGCCCTCGATGCGCCCGGCCCTCGGATCGAAGGCGTACGGACTCGGCTCCTCGGCCGCTCGAGCCGTACCGGCCAGTCCAGGCAGCCCAGCCTGCCCGCCCGTCAGCCCCGGCTGCGCCGCCACCGCGCACATCGCCGCCGCGACCAGCGCGACCCGGCCCATGCTGCGCAGCCTCTTCACGAGCTTCCCCTTGTCGTCCCGGCGACCCAGCCGCCCACCGCCAACAGCTCGCACCCTCCGCACGGCGGTCAGGGTGCCGGTCCATCCTCCCCCGCCGCTCCCGCCCCTGTCTGCGCGGGCAGCCGATCCGTACGCGTCCGCCAGGTCCGGAACTTCACAAAAGCAACTAAATCGTTCGCCAAGGCGAACTCCGCAAGCCCTCACGACAGCGCGAAGCCCCGGCCGCCTCAGCGACCGGGGCTCGCGTACCGACTACTCGGTCTCACACACCCGAACCTGCGGGCACGGAGTCGGTCGCCTCCGTCCACAGATCCTGCTCGGCGCGATCCGCCTGGATCTGGCGGTACACGAGGAGCCCGCCGATGGCGGCCAGTGCGACCAGGAGAAGCTTCTTCACCGCGCGACCTCGTCTTTCCTTGTCCTAGGGGCTTCTGGCGCCCGACTATACACACCGACCGATACCGATCGGTGACCTACATGCGCCCCCAACTCAAGGGCCGCGACGACCAGTCAACACCCGCACAACACAAAGCGATCCGCCCGGACAGGAGTCTCACTGTCCGGGCGGATCGGCCCTTGTGGGGGTGGCGGGATTCGAGCCTGTGGCGTCATCCTCGTCAGGACTCGCCGCGCGGTTCGATTGGTCCCCAGGTCGGCACCGTACGACTCCGACCCGCGTCTTCAGCTGTCCGTACGGGCGGGCGGGGCTTCGACCACCGCCGCGTCGGCCGTCGTCGCCCCGATGCCGCTACGGACGCGGCCTGCCCCTGTCTCGCGAGGGTTGGTTACTCGCCGCCGCCGAGGATCTCTTCGACCGTGCTGGTGAGACCGTCGGCGATGGCGGTGTCGACCTCGGAGCCGACGATCGCCGCGATGATCAGGGCCACCAGGACGATGACACCCACGTACTCGACCGCACCCTGACCCTTGTCACTGCGACGCTTCATCGCGGTGACAGCGGTGTTCGCCCAGGTGCCGACGTAGAGCTTGGCGTTGACAGCGGCCTTCAGCGTGACGTTCGACATGATGATCCCCTTTGTGTCGGCCGGCCGACTACCGGCCGACTCGTACGAGTCCTCAGTTACAAGTCCTTGGTGCCACCCACGCTTCCGACTTCCTCCTGGCCGGTCTCGCTGGCGACATGAGAAACATACGACCGGCCAACACCCACCGGCATGGGCCCCAAGGCCCAACCCCAGGCCCAAGCAACAGGTTGGGCCCGCCCGCCGCGCCGCCCTGTGGGCACCGACAAGTTACGGGCCAGTAACCTGCAGTAAAGATCGGCTCATGACAGAAGCCCGGCGGATCCTGAGATCCGCCGGGCTTCTGACCAGCACGTTCAACTCTGGTGGGGCTAACAGGATTTGAACCTGTGGCCTCATCCTTATCAGGGATGCGCTCTAACCAACTGAGCTATAGCCCCGCGCTGCCCCTGAAGATTAGCGCACTCCAGGGCCAGTCCCAAAATCGATAAGGGGGCCGCACCCACCCTCTCGTCCAGCCTCTTACTCGTCCTCGGCGAGCGTCAGCTCGACGCCGCCCACGAAGCCGGCCGACAGGTTGTAGATGAAGGATCCGAGCGTGGCCAGAGCGGTCGCCAGCACCACGTCGATCACGGCGATCACCGACGTGAAGATGAGCACCCGCGGCAGCGAGAGGAACGACTGCAGGTCGAAGCCGTTGCTCTCGTTCGAGCCCGTCGCCTCGCTGATCGTCCCGCCCACCGTCGAGAAGACGCCCATCGCGTCCATGACCATCCACAGCACCGCCGCGGCGATGACCGTGCACACACCCAGCGCGATGGAGAGCAGGAAGCTGACCTTCATCACCGACCACGGGTCGGCCTTCGCCACCCGCAGCCGCGCCTTGCGCGTACGCGGAGTCGTACGCGCTCCCGTACGCGGCAGGCGTACGCCCGCCGTCGTCGTGGACGGCCGGCCGCCGGCCGTCTGTGTCTGTCCCGGCTGACCCGGCCCCACGCCCTGCCCCTGTCCCTGACCTTGACCAAGCTGGACGTGCGGCTGGGCCTGCGACGGCTGTGCGGCCGATCGCTGCTGTCCGCCCTGAGTCCCCCCGCCCGACGGCGTCGGATACGCCTGCGGCGGGTGGTACGGCTGCGCCGCCTGCTGCTGCGGCTGCTCGGATCCGTACGTTTCGTAGGGGGGCTGCTGCCCCCGGGTGTCGGTCACCGTAACCCCCTGGGAGTCCGTGGCAGGGCCACGGGCACCGTTCGCTCCGGAAGCGGCCGATCCGGCGCCCGTGGCTCCACTCACGCTGTCTACTCCTCGTGCTCCGCGACCGAGGGCTGGGTGCCCTCAGCGTCCTCGGCAGGCGCGACTCCGTCGGTCACCGGAGCCTCGTCGGCGTCCTCGCCGACAACTCCTTCGACCTCTTCAGCCTCACGACCGGCCTCGGCATTACGAGCGATGCCGACCACGGCATCGCGCTTGCCCAGGTTGATCAGTTGGACACCCATCGTGTCACGGCCCGTCTCCCTGACTTCGTTGACTCGCGTGCGAATGACACCGCCGCCCAGGGTGATGGCGAGGATCTCGTCCGTCTCCTCCACCACCAGCGCACCGACCAGCGACCCGCGGTCCTCCACGATCTTCGCGGCCTTGATACCGAGGCCGCCACGTCCTTGGACGCGATACTCGTCGACGTTGGTTCGCTTCGCGTAGCCGCCGTCAGTAGCAGTGAACACGAACGTACCGGGCCGCACCACATTCATCGACAGCAGTTCGTCCCCTTCACGGAAGCTCATCCCCTTCACACCCGATGTCGCCCTGCCCATCGGACGCAGGGAGTCGTCCGTCGCGGTGAACCGGATGGACTGCGCCTTCCGGCTGATGAGCAGCAGATCGTCGTCCGCCGACACCAGCTCGGCGCCGATCAGCTCGTCGTCCGCGCCCGAGTCCGTCTCACGGAGGTTGATCGCGATCACGCCACCGGAACGGGGCGAATCGTAATCCTTCAGCGACGTCTTCTTCACCAGACCGGCCTTGGTGGCCAGAACCAGATACGGCGCCGCCTCGTAGTCCCGTACGGCGAGGATCTGCGCGATCTTCTCGTCCGGCTGGAACGCCAGCAGGTTGGCCACGTGCTGGCCACGCGCGTCCCGGCCGGCGTCGGGCAGCTCGTACGCCTTCGCCCGGTACACCCGGCCCTTGTTCGTGAAGAACAGCAGCCAGTGGTGCGTCGTCGACACGAAGAAGTGGTCGACGATGTCGTCCGACTTCAGCTTCGTGCCGCGCACGCCCTTGCCACCGCGCTTCTGCGAGCGGTAGTCGTCGGTCTTCGTACGCTTCACATAGCCGCCACGCGAGATGGTGACGACGATGTCCTCCTCGGCGATCAGGTCCTCGACGGACATGTCACCGTCGTACGGCACCAGCTTGGAACGCCGGTCGTCACCGAACTTGTCGACGATCACCGCCAGTTCCTCGCTGACGATCTGCCGCTGCCGCTCGGGCGAGGCGAGGATCGCGTTGTACTCGTTGATCTTCGCCTGCAGCTCGTCGTGCTCGGCGACGATCTTCTGCCGCTCCAGCGCCGCCAGGCGGCGCAGCTGCATCTCCAGGATCGCGTTCGCCTGGATCTCGTCGATCGACAGCAGCGTCATCAGGCCGCCGCGCGCGATCTCGACGGTGTCGCTGCGCCGGATCAGCGCGATGACCTCGTCGATCGCGTCCAGCGCCTTGAGCAGACCACGCAGGATGTGCGCGCGCTCCTCGGCCTTCCGGAGCCGGAACTTCGTACGCCGGACGATGACCTCGATCTGGTGCGTCACCCAGTGCCGGATGAACGCGTCGATCGACAGCGTGCGCGGCACACCGTCCACCAGCGCCAGCATGTTCGCGCCGAAGTTGGTCTGCAGGTCGGTGTGCTTGTACAGGTTGTTCAGCACGACCTTGGCGACCGCGTCGCGCTTGAGCACGACCACCAGCCGCTGCCCCGTACGCGAGGACGTCTCGTCACGCACGTCGGCGATGCCGCCGACCTTGCCGTCCTTCACCAGGTCGGCGATCTTCTGCGCGAGGTTGTCGGGGTTGGTCTGGTACGGCAGCTCCGTGACGACCAGGCACTGCCGGTTCTGGATCTCCTCGACCGCGACGACCGCGCGCATCGTGATCGAGCCACGGCCCGTGCGGTACGCCTCCTCGATGCCCCGGCGGCCCACGACCAGCGCGCCGGACGGGAAGTCCGGGCCCTTGATCCGCTCGATCAGCGCGTCCAGCAGTTCCTCGTGCGAGGCTTCCGGGTGCTCCAGCGCCCACTGCGCGCCCGCGGCGACTTCCCGCAGGTTGTGCGGCGGGATATTGGTGGCCATACCGACGGCGATGCCGGCCGAGCCGTTGATCAGCAGGTTCGGGAAGCGCGCCGGCAGGACCGTCGGCTCCTGGTTGCGGCCGTCGTAGTTGTCCGTGAAGTCGACGGTCTCCTCGTCGATGTCCCGGAGCATCTCCATCGACAGCGGCATCAGCTTGCACTCGGTGTACCGCATCGCGGCGGCCGGGTCGTTGCCGGGAGAGCCGAAGTTGCCGTTGGAGTCCACCAGCGGCATCCGCATCGACCACGGCTGCGCGAGACGGACCAGCGCGTCGTAGATCGAGGAGTCGCCGTGCGGGTGGTAGGTGCCCATGACGTCACCGACGACGCGGGCGCACTTGTAGAAGCCCTTCTCGGGCCGGTAGCCGCCGTCGTACATCGCGTACAGCACCCGGCGGTGGACGGGCTTCAGACCGTCCCGTACGTCGGGCAGCGCGCGCGACACGATGACGGACATCGCGTAGTCGAGGTACGAGCGCTGCATCTCCGTCTCGAGCCCCACGGGCTCGACACGCATGCCCACGCCTTCCACGGCGGGCACCTCTTCGGGCATCACAGGAGTGTTCTCGTCGGCCATTGCTGGTCAAAATCCTTTCGAAGCGGTCAGCGGGAGACCGACTCAGATGTCGAGGAAGCGGACGTCCTTGGCATTGCGCTGGATGAACGAGCGCCGGGCCTCGACGTCCTCACCCATCAGCACCGAGAACAGGTCGTCGGCCTGCGCCGCGTCGTCGAGCGTGACCTGGCCGAGCACACGGTGGTCGACGTCCATCGTCGTGATGCGCAGCTCCTCGGCGTTCATCTCACCGAGGCCCTTGAAGCGCTGGATCGAGTCTTCCTTGATCCGCTTGCCGTTCTGCTTGCCCAGCTCCACCAGGGCGTCGCGCTCCCGGTCCGAGTACGCGTACTCGAAGTCGTCCCGGCCCCACTTGATCTTGTACAGCGGCGGACGCGACAGATACACGTGGCCGGCCTCGACCAGCGGGCGCATGAAGCGGAAGAGGAACGTCAGCAGGAGGGTGTTGATGTGCTGGCCGTCGACGTCGGCGTCCGCCATCAAGATGATCTTGTGATAGCGGAGCTTCTCGATGTCGAAGTCCTCGTGCACACCGGTGCCGAACGCCGAGATCAGCGCCTGCACCTCGGTGTTCTGGAGGATCTTGTCGATCCGCGCCTTCTCGACGTTCAGGATCTTTCCGCGGATCGGAAGAATGGCCTGATACTGCGGGTTGCGGCCGGACTTCGCGCTGCCGCCGGCCGAGTCGCCCTCGACGATGAAGATCTCGCACTTGGCCGGGTCGTTCGACTGGCAGTCGCTCAGCTTGCCGGGCAGCGACGCCGACTCCAACAGGCCCTTGCGGCGGGTCAGATCCCGCGCCTTACGGGCCGCGACCCGGGCCGTGGCGGCCTGGATCGACTTGCGGATGATGTCGGCCGCCTCATTGGGATGCCGGTCGAACCAGTCCGTCAGATGCTCGTGCACGATCTTCTGTACGAAGGTCTTCGCCTCCGTGTTGCCGAGCTTGGTCTTCGTCTGGCCCTCGAACTGCGGCTCACCCAGCTTCACCGAGATGATGGCCGTCAGACCCTCGCGGATGTCCTCGCCCGCCAGGTTGTCGTCCTTCTCGCGCAGGAACTTCTTCTCGCGCGCGTAGCGGTTGACCAGGCCGGTCATCGCCGCGCGGAAGCCCTCCTCGTGCGTACCGCCCTCATGCGTGTGGATCGTGTTCGCGAAGGAGTACACCCCCTCGCTGTACTGCGAGTTCCACTGCATCGCGATCTCCACCGAGAGCATCCGCTCCTTGTCCTCGGCGTCGATGTCGATGACCGTGGGGTGGATCAGCTCGCCCTTGCGGGAGTTCAGGTACTTCACGAAGTCGACGATGCCGCCTTCGTAGAAGTACGTGACGGTGCGCACGGGCTCCTCGCCGGCCTTCTCGGCCGCGTCGCCGGCGACATCGGCGCCCACGACGGCCTTCGCCGACTCGCGCTCGTCGGTCAGCTTCAGGGTCAGGCCCTTGTTGAGGAAGGCCATCTCCTGGAAGCGCCGCGACAGCGTCTCGAAGGAGTACTCCGTCGTCTCGAAGACGTCGGGGTCGGCCCAGAAGGTGACCGTCGTGCCGGTCTCGTCCGTGGCCTCGTTCTGCGCCAGCGGCGCCGTCGGCACCCCGAGCTTGTAGTCCTGCGTCCAGCGGTAGCCGTCGGTCTTGACCTCGACGGCGACCTTCGTCGACAGCGCGTTCACGACGGAGACACCCACGCCGTGCAGACCGCCGGAGACGGAGTAGCCGCCGCCGCCGAACTTGCCGCCCGCGTGCAGGACCGTCAGCACGACCTCGACGGCCGGCTTGCCCTCGGACGGGACGATGCCCACGGGGATGCCACGGCCGTTGTCGATCACGCGTACGCCGCCGTCGGCGAGGATCGTGACGTCGATGGTGTCCGCGTGCCCGGCCAGAGCCTCGTCGACGGAGTTGTCGACGACCTCGGTCACCAGGTGATGAAGCCCACGTTCACCGGTCGAGCCGATGTACATACCGGGACGCTTGCGGACCGCGTCCAGGCCCTCCAGCACCGTGATGGCACTGGCGTTGTACGAGGCCGTTACCTCGCCGTTCTCACCAGTGGCTACGGACGGAGTCTTCTCGTTGGGGTTGCCGGAATCGGCCACGAAGCGCCCTTTCTGGCACAGCACAGGCCGTTCTCCGGACAGGCGGGAGCGGCTGCGTCGTTCGGCTTGCGACAGTGTTTGACAGTCTTGGAAAGCGAGTCCCGCCGACGAGGCGGGATTCTCCATCAGTCTACCGGTAGCGGCGACCCGAATGGGGGTTTGCCGGTACCTGAGTCCGCATGTGCCGCCCTGAACCAGCGGCTGCCGACTCCCCATATTCGGGAAGGGGCTCCAAGAGGCTCACACGGGCTTTGAGCGCTTCGGGCTGTCAACCTCCGGCTACCGTGAGGGACACCTCACACTCCGCAGCCGTACGACGAGGTCACAGGGGTCCCCGGAAGGACCCGGAGCGGTGCCGGGCAACGGGTGTGAAGTGGGGCTGGCGGAGGGCCTGTTGGGACCCGCTCGGCGCCCCGGCGGGCCGGTCCGGGCGGCTCCGGACGGCGCGGAGGTCAACGGCGGGGCGACCCGGTCAGCCGTACGGGGAGGCCGTGGATACGTACGGAACGGGTCGGGCGGTACGACCGTCGGTGCGGGCAGCGGTACGGCCGACGGGCTCGCGTCCCGGCGTACGCCTCCGTACGGCCGTACGCGACCGGCGCGGGACGCCCGCCCGGAGCCGTACGGTCGCGCTCAGCCGTACGTGTCCCCCGGGCCCTTGCTGCCGGGCGCCCGCAGCGCGCCGAAGCGCCGCGGCGGACCGGCCGGGCCGCGCACCTTGATCACCTTCACCGTGCCGTGTCCCAGGTCCTCGTTCAGCCGGGCCACCAGCCGCGGGGCCAGCAGTCGCAGCTGCGTCGCCCAGGCCGTCGAGTCGCAGATCACCGTGAGGATCCGCTCGTCCTCCTCGTACCGCTCGGGCACACAGTGCCTGGCCAGGTCGTCACCCACGATCTGCGACCAGCGGCCCATCACACCGCCCACCGCCGCGGGCGTCTCCCAGCCGCGCTCGGTGATCAGACGGTTGATCGCGGCGCCCAGCGACAGCGGATCGCGGCCGTCGGCCCCCGAGCCCGACCGCAGGCCACCACCCCGTCTGACGTGCTTCTTCTGCTGCGCCGCCGCGCCACGGGCCCGCGCCTGCTCCTTCGCCGCCCGCAGCGCGACCCGCGCCAGGTCGACACCCGAGGACTCGACGGGCGCGGGTGCGGCCGGCTCCGGCGCGGCCGCGGGGTCGGGCAGCACGCCGCTCCCCTTGTCCTGCCCGTCCTTCTTCTGCCTGTCCGGCCGCTCCGCGCCGCTCATGCCCGCTCCACCGTGCCGTCGGCCACCGTGAACCGCACCCCGGCCAGAATGTCCGGCACGTCGTCGTCCACCGCCGCCGTGACGAGCACCTGCTCGCCCGGCGCCACCAGCTCCGCCAGCCGCTCCCGCCGCCGCGCGTCCAGTTCGGCGAAGACGTCGTCGAGGACCAGCACCGGCTCGTTGCCCTCGGCGCGCAGCAGGTCGTACGAGGCCAGCCGCAGCGCCAGCGCGTACGACCAGGACTCGCCGTGGCTCGCGTATCCCTTGGCCGGCAACTGGCCCAGCTTCAGCAGCAGTTCGTCCCGGTGCGGACCCACCAGCGTGACTCCCCGCTCGATCTCCTGCTTGCGGGTCCCCGCCAGAGCGGCCATCAACCGGGCGTACAGCTCCTCGCGCGTACGCGGCACCTCACCGCCCGGCCCTTCCGGGTCGGCGGCGGAGGAACGGTACTCCAGGGCCACCGGCCCGCCACCGGGCGCCAGTTGCTCGTACGCCTTGTCCGTCAGCGGCTGCAGCGTCTCGATCAGGTCCAGGCGCTGCGCCAGCAACTCCGCGCCCACCTGCGCCAGATGCTGGTCCCACACGTCGAGCGTGGAGAGATCCATCCCGCGCCCGCCGTGCCGTCGCGCCATCGCCGCCGACTTCAGCAGGGTGTTGCGCTGCTTGAGCACCCGGTCGTAGTCCGAGCGCACGCCCGCCATGCGCGGGGAGCGCGCCGTGATCAGCTCGTCGAGAAAGCGGCGACGCTCACCGGGATCGCCCTTCACCAGTGCCAGATCCTCCGGCGCGAACAGCACCGTCCGTACTATCCCCAGCACGTCACGCGGTCTGACCTGCGAAGATCTGTTGATCCTGGCTCTGTTCGCGCGGCCCGGATTGAGTTCCAGCTCGATGAGCTGCGAGCGCTCGCCCTGGGTGACGGCGGCCCGGATCACCGCGCGCTCGGCGCCCATCCGCACCAGCGGGGTGTCCGAGGAGACCCGGTGGCTGCCGAGGGAGGCGAGATAGCCGACCGCCTCGACCAGATTGGTCTTCCCCTGCCCGTTGGCCCCCACGAACGCGGTGACGCCCGGATCGAGCGGCACCTCGATCCGGGCGTACGAACGGAAGTCGGCCAGCGAGAGATGCGTGACATGCATGGACGTGACCCGACCTCCCCTGTACCTGCGCCCCTCCGCGAGTGCGAAGGGCTACTTCTTGTTCTTGGGACCGGCCGGCTTGGTGGGCTTACCGGGCTTGCCCGGCGTGCTCTCGTCCGCCTGCTCGACCGCGTGTCCGCCGAACTGGTTGCGCAGCGCGGCGACCATCTTCATCTGCGGCGAGTCCTCCTGCCGCGACGCGAACCGGGCGAACAGCGACGCGGTGATCGCGGGCAGCGGCACCGCGTGGTCGATGGCCGCCTCGACGGTCCACCGGCCCTCGCCGGAGTCGTCGGCGTAACCCCGCAGGGCGGCCAGGTGCTCGTCGCCGTCCAGCGCGTTGACCGCCAGGTCCAGCAGCCAGGAACGGATGACCGTGCCGTCCTGCCAGGAGCGGAACACCTCGCGCACGTCGGTGACCGAGTCGACCTTCTCCAGCAGCTCCCAGCCCTCGGCGTAGGCCTGCATCATGGCGTACTCGATGCCGTTGTGGACCATCTTCGCGAAGTGGCCGGCGCCGACCTTGCCCGCGTGGACCGAGCCCTTGTCGCCCTCCGGCTTGAGCGCGTCGAAGATCGGCTTGACCTTCTCGACGTGGTCCGCGTCGCCGCCGTACATCAGCGCGTAGCCGTTCTGGAGGCCCCAGACGCCGCCGGAGACACCGCAGTCGACGAAGCCGACGCCCTTGATGCCGAGCTGCACCGCGTGCTTCTCGTCCTCGGTCCAGCGGGAGTTGCCGCCGTCCACGACCACGTCGCCGGGGGACAGCAGCCCCGCCAGCTCGTCGATCGTCGACTGCGTCGCCGCACCCGAGGGGACCATCACCCAGACGACCCGGGGGCCCTTGAGCTTGCTCACCAGCTCTTCGAGGCTGTGGACGTCCGCGACGTCCGCGTTCCGGTCGTATCCGATGACGGTGTGGCCTGCGCGGCGGATGCGCTCGCGCATGTTGCCGCCCATCTTGCCGAGGCCGACGAGACCGAGCTCCATCAGTGGTTCCTTAAGCGTTGAGCCGACAATCGTTCAGGCACGGGGCGGACGGCGACAGTGCCGCGCGGCCCCGGCCCGAGCCTACGCCGGGCCTGGTGGGACGGTCCGAAGGCCCGGCGGGGGGACGCGATCAGCCCGACAGCCGCACCGGCATGATCAGGTACTTGTACGCGTCGTCGGCCTCGGCATCCAGCGCCGGCTTCCCACTGAGGAGCGCGGGCTTGGTGGAGGTGGTGAACGAGAGCTGAGCGACGGGCGAGTCGATGGCGCTGAGGCCGTCGAGCAGGAACGTCGGGTTGAAGGCGATCGAGATGTCGTCGCCGTCGAGCTTCGCGTCGACCCGCTCCACAGCCTGTGCGTCGTCGCTGGAACCGGCTTCGAGGATGAGCACGCCCTGCTCGAAGCTGAGCCGCACCGGGGTGTTGCGCTCGGCGACCAGGGCCACGCGCTTGACGGCCTCGACGAACGGCGCGGTCTCGATCACCGCGACCGAGTTGAACTCCGTCGGGAACAGCGTCCGGTACTTCGGGAGGTCACCCTCCAGGAGCCGCGTGGTCGTCCGGCGCCCGGCGCCCTCGAAACCGATCAGCCCTTCGCCCGCACCGGAGCCCGAGAGCGCCAGGGTGACCGTGTCGCCGCTCGTGAGGGCCTTGGCGGTGTCCAGCAGCGTCTTGGCGGGCACCAGGGCGACCGCGGAGATGTCCGAGACCTCCGGCTTCCACAGGAAGTCGCGGACGGCGAAGCGGTAGCGGTCGGTCGAGGCGAGCGTGACCGTGTCGCCCTCGATCTCGATCCGTACGCCGGTGAGCACCGGGAGTGTGTCGTCACGGCCCGCCGCGATGGCCACCTGGGCGGCGGCGGAGGCGAAGACCTCACCGGGCACGGTGCCGGTGGCGGTCGGCATCTGCGGCAGTGCCGGGTACTCGTCCACAGGCAGGGTGTGCAGCGTGAACCGCGAGGAGCCGCAGACCACCGTCGCCCGTACACCGTCTGTGGAAATCTCCACCGGCCGGTTGGGGAGAGCGCGGCAGATGTCGGCGAGAAGCCGGCCGGAGACCAGGACCGTGCCGTCCTCCTCGACCTCGGCGTCCACCGAGACCCGGGCCGAGACCTCGTAGTCGAAGCTGGAGAAGCTGAGCGCGCCTTCCTCGGCCTTCAGGAGAAGGCCCGCAAGAACGGGGGCCGGCGGACGGGCCGGGAGGCTACGGGCCACCCAGGCCACCGCCTCCGCCAGTACATCGCGCTCCACCCGGATCTTCACCGGAACCGCCTCCTGCTGTTGCTGACTCGCCCTGCCGGCCTTCTTCGTCGTCGGCATGAGCTCACTCCGCCATGGGCAGGGTGAGGTTGCCGGGGACCAGTCTGACGTACGGCACCGACACTCGGTGCTGCTCGGGGTCAAGTCGCGACAACCGGGCGGGAGTGCTCCGGCACCGAGTTGTGCACAGCACCCACTTCGAAGCAGATTCCCAGGTAACTCCAGGTGTTAGTAGTAGTAGGGCCTGTGGATTCCGTGGATAACGTCGTTTTCGCAGGTCAAGGCCACTTTTTTGTCCACCGGCCCTGTGGGCGCCGACGGTGGACAACCCCGTCGCTCTGTGGACGGCCGAAAGTTCTGCACAGGCGGTGCACAGGACACCCCGACTTCTCCCCAGGGTCGTCCCCAGCTTTTCCGACGTTCCCCACAGGGTCCGAGGCAACCTTGGTGTGACGCCTTTCACTCGACACGGTGAACAGTCGTGTTCTGTTGCCGAACAGTGGACAGCGATGTGGAGAAGCGGGTCGAAGCTGTGGGCAACAGGCCGGTGCCTGTGGGCCGCCGGTGGACAACCGGACCTCGTGCCTGTGGGCGAGAAAACTGTCCACAGGCTGTGGAAGAAAGTTGGCCACAAATCCCCAGGGGTCTGACCTGGCATGATCCACTTCCGGTCGGCCCGCCTGTGGACGCAGTCTGGACAACTTATCCATCCCCAGGGTGTGGACGGGAGATCGGGCCGTTTTCTGTGGAGAACCCGGCCTCGACACCCCTTATTCGAACAGTGGTTGAGGGCGTGTCACACCCCGATGACCCGCCGGACACGCCGCCGGGCATCACGAAGGGCATGACGAAGGCGCCCCGGGACGGTGTCCCGAAGCGCCTCGAAGCGTCCTGAAGCCGGTCGCGGACGTGTCCGCCCCGGCCCGGTCAGGCCGTCGCCCGCCGCTGTCAGCCGTTCTTGATGCGGTTGGTCAGCTCGGTGACCTGGTTGTAGATGGAGCGCCGCTCGGCCATCAACGCGCGGATCTTCCGGTCCGCGTGCATCACCGTCGTATGGTCGCGGTTGCCGAACTGCGCGCCGATCTTGGGCAGCGACAGATCGGTCAGCTCACGGCAGAGGTACATCGCGATCTGGCGCGCCGTCACCAGCACCCGGCTGCGCGAGGATCCGCAGAGGTCCTCCACGGTCAGCCCGAAGTAGTCGGCCGTCGCCGCCATGATGGCGCCCGCGGTGATCTCGGGCGCCGAGTCCTCGCCCCCCGGGATGAGGTCCTTGAGCACGATCTCGGTCAGCCCGAGGTCCACCGGCTGCCGGTTGAGCGAGGCGAACGCCGTCACCCGGATCAGCGCGCCCTCCAGCTCACGGATGTTGCGGGAGATCCGCGAGGCGATGAACTCCAGCACCTCGGGCGGGGCGTTCAGCTGCTCCTGCACGGCCTTCTTACGGAGGATCGCGATACGCGTCTCCAGCTCCGGCGGCTGCACGTCGGTGGTGAGGCCCCACTCGAAGCGGTTGCGCAGCCGGTCCTCCAGGGTGATCAGCTGCTTGGGCGGCCGGTCCGAGGACAGCACGATCTGCTTGTTCGCGTTGTGGAGCGTGTTGAAGGTGTGGAAGAACTCCTCCTGCGTCGACTCCTTGCTCGCCAGGAACTGGATGTCGTCGACGAGCAGGATGTCGACGTCCCGGTAGCGCTTGCGGAAGGTGTCGCCCTTGCCGTCGCGGATGGAGTTGATGAACTCGTTGGTGAACTCCTCCGAACTCACGTACCGCACCCGCGTGCCGGGATAGAGGCTGCGCGCGTAGTGGCCGATCGCGTGCAGCAGGTGCGTCTTGCCGAGTCCGGACTCGCCGTAGATGAAGAGCGGGTTGTACGCCTTGGCCGGGGCCTCCGCGACGGCGACGGCGGCCGCGTGCGCGAACCGGTTGGACGCCCCGATGACGAAGGTGTCGAAGAGGTACTTGGGGTTGAGGCGCGCGTGGTGCTCGCCGGGCCCCGGCGGCGGCGACGCCTGGGCGCCGAGCGGCCCCGTCGCCCCGCCCCGGCCGCCGTGCCGCGACTGCTGCGGGTCCAGGTCGTGCCGCTCGGGGCGCTGCTGCCGCTGCTGCTCGTAGGGGTGGCTCTCCTGCGGCTGCGGCGGCCGGTAGTCGTGCTGGGGCTGCTGCGGCCGCGCGGTCGCGTACGGATCACGGTCCTGGAAGCCGCCGAGCCGCTGCTGCTGCCAGGACAGGTCCTCCTGCGTCCGGGGCCAGGCGCCGGGGTCGGGGCGCTGCTGCTGGTAGTCGGGGTACGCGGGCCGGGCCGTCGGCATGCCGTCGTCGTCGGAGGAGCGGCGCCCGTAGGGGTGGTAGCCGCCGTCCGGGCGCATGTCGTCGTGCCGGGAGTCGTCCGACCGCGGGTCGTCGTGACGGGGATCGCGGCCGTCGTCGTGCTGCGGGTTCTGGTAGCGGTTCTGCTGGGGCGGCAGCGGTGCGGGGTCGCCGGCCGAGTCGTCCACGGTGATGGCGATACGGATCGGCCGGCCGCACTCGCGGCTCAGGGTCTCGCTGATGAGCGGGGCCAGGCGCCCTTCGAGCACCCGCTTGCCCCACTCGTTGGGCACGGCCAGCAGGGCGGTGTCGGCCACCAGTGCGAGTGGCTGGCATCGCTCGATCCACTGTTTGTCCTTGGGCTCGACGCCCTGCTGGCCCTCCCTGAGGAGCTGCTCCAGCACTCGTGGCCACACTGCGGCAAGATCGGCAGGTACGTCAGCCACAGGGCACGCTCTCTCGCTGGTCCCACGAATATGTGGTTCTCGGGACGGGTGGGAAGACCGGCGGAAAAGAATCCGGAGTTCAGCCACGGTAGTCAGGCCGACCCACGCGGTTCAAGTTGTTGTCCACAGGCTGTGCATAATGGAACGTGGCAGCTAGCTGGTTTGACCGTATGGCGTAGCCGCGCGTACCGTGACCAGGTCGAGTTGTCGATGGCTGCTGCCGCCTGCCTCCGATGGGCAAGGATCACGATCTGTGGTCGTGAAGCGGTGCACTCGGGCGTAATCGCGAGCTTCTCGTGGGCGCACGGTGACAGCCAGGCGATGTCCCGCCCTCCCAATCATCATTTCTGGAGCCCCCGAGTGAGCAAGCGCACCTTCCAGCCGAACAACCGTCGTCGTGCCAAGACCCACGGCTTCCGGCTCCGTATGCGCACCCGTGCCGGCCGCGCGATTCTCGCGAACCGCCGTGGCAAGGGTCGCGCCAACCTGTCCGCCTGATCGCCAACAGGTTATGACGTGCTGCCTACCGAGAATCGGCTGAGGCGGCGCGAGGATTTCGCGACCGCGGTACGCCGGGGACGACGGGCCGGACGCCCGCTTCTTGTCGTACATCTACGTAGCGGTACTACGGGCCCGCACGCGCCTGGGGAGAGCGATCCCCCGACGCGGGCGGGTTTCGTCGTAAGCAAAGCCGTGGGCGGGGCCGTCGTACGGACCCGGGTGAAGCGGAAACTCCGTCACCTCATACGCGATCGGCTGTCCCGGCTGGCCCCCGGTAGCCTGGTTGTCGTACGAGCGCTGCCCGGTGCGGGCGACGCCGACCATGCACAGCTGGCCCGAGACCTGGACGCCGCCCTTGAGCGGCTGCTGGGAGGGGGCGCGCGATGAAGTACCCGCTGCTGGCTCTGATCAAGCTGTACCAGTGGACGATCAGCCCGTTGCTCGGGCCCGTCTGCCGGTACTACCCATCGTGTTCCCACTACGGCTACACGGCCATCGACCGGCATGGCGCGGTCAAGGGCACCGGTCTCACGGCCTGGCGCATTCTGCGGTGCAATCCGTGGTCGCCGGGCGGTGTGGACCACGTCCCACCGCGCAAGCGCCCGCGATGGCATGAACTGCTGCGCAACGCGTGGCGCGGCACCAAGGGCGGGCAATCCGCCGCCGGCGTGCCTTCCGGGGGTTCGGCCTCGGCCCCCGAAACTCCGAGTCCGGCCGCAGAGACCTCGTCCAATGCTCAAGGAGCTTGATTAGTGGACACGATTGCCAGTTTCTTCAGTTTCATCACCACGCCAGTCTCGTGGGTCATCGTCCAGTTCCACAGTGTGTACGGGGCGATCTTCGGCCCCGATACGGGCTGGGCCTGGGGACTGTCCATCGTGTCCCTGGTGGTTCTGATCCGGATCTGTCTGATCCCGCTGTTCGTCAAGCAGATCAAGTCGACCCGGAACATGCAGGTCCTTCAGCCCAAGATGAAGGCCATCCAGGAGCGCTACAAGAACGACAAGCAGCGTCAGTCCGAAGAGATGATGAAGCTGTACAAGGAGACGGGCACCAACCCGCTCTCCTCGTGCCTTCCCATCCTGGCGCAGTCACCGTTCTTCTTCGCCCTCTACCACGTGCTCTCCAGCATCGCGTCGGGCAAGACGATCGGCGTCATCAACCAGTCGCTGCTCGACAGCGCGCGACAGGCGCACATCTTCGGTGCCCCCCTGGCCGCCAAGTTCACCGACAGCGCCGACAAGGTCGCGTCCCTGGACGCCACGCAGGTCTCCGTACGCGTCGTCACCGCGATCATGATCGTCCTGATGTCGGCGTCGCAGTTCTACACGCAGCGCCAGCTGATGACGAAGAACGTCGACCTGACGGTCAAGACGCCGTACATGCAGCAGCAGAAGATGCTGATGTACATCTTCCCGCTGATCTTCATGGTGATGGGCATCAACTTCCCCGTCGGTGTCCTCGTCTACTGGCTGACCACCAACGTGTGGACCATGGGCCAGCAGATGTACGTGATCAACCAGAACCCGACTCCGGGCAGCAAGGCCCAGGACCAGTACCTCCAGCGGCTGCTCAAGAGCATCGCCACGCACAACGAGGTCCGCTCGAAGCGCAGGCGCAACATCGTCTCGGCGATCGTGGCCAAGGGGCCCGACCGCAACGACAATGAGCGTAAGTTCGTCAACAGCCTCTCCAAGACCGGTCTTGTCGCCCAGCCGGACGGCACGGTGATCAAGGGTGAGGCCCTGCCCGAGGGCGAGTCGCACGGTGCGAAGCGGCAGCAGCCCAAGCGTCAGCCCAAGTCGAAGCGACAGGCCGGCGGTCAGCAGCCCGCGTCGAAGACCTCGGGAACGAAGCCTTCGGACGATGACGTCGCCGACGCCGCGCCCAAGACGTCGCTGCAGAAGAACGACGAGCCGAAGGACAGCCAGCCCAAGCAGCCACCGCGCAAGAACGGCAGCGGTGGCGCACGGGCCAAGGCCGGGGCGCGCAAGGGCCAGCAGCGGCCCAAGCACCCGACCAAGAAGTAAGCGCAGCTTCCCGTAGCCCGAAGGCCCGTAGCCAGCCCGTAGTAAGAAGGAGTCCATCCGTGTCGGAAGGCACCATCTCCGCCGCCGCCGAGGGTAGCGACACCCTCACCCGTCTTGAGCAGGAAGGCGAGATCGCGGCCGACTATCTCGAAGGTCTGCTCGACATCGCCGACCTCGACGGCGACATCGACATGGACGTCGAGGCCGACCGGGCCGCGGTTTCGATCATCAGCGATGTGAGCGGCCGTGATCTGCAGAAGCTCGTCGGGCGGGACGGCGAGGTGCTCGAAGCGCTCCAGGAGCTGACGCGGCTCGCGGTGCACCGGGAGACCGGCGACCGCAGCCGGCTGATGCTGGACATCGGCGGCTTCCGGGCGAAGAAGCGCACGGAGCTGGCCGAACTGGGCGCCAAGACGGCCGACGAGGTGAAGAGCACCGGTGAGCCGGTGAAGCTGAACCCCATGACGCCCTTCGAGCGCAAGGTCGTGCACGACGCCGTCGCGGCGGCCGGACTGCGGAGCGAGTCCGAGGGCGAGGAGCCGCAGCGCTTCGTCGTCGTACTCCCTGCCTGAGCGGTCTCTCGGTTCTCGGCCCCGTCTGTCCACAGGCGGGGCCGAACTTTGTCAGCCACACAGTGACTGTGAGCCACACCCTGGTGGTTCAGAACGGAAGGACGGTTCCCGTGACGGAGGCAGAAGAGCTTCCCCCTGCGCCGGACGAGGCGAGGACGGTGTTCGGGGACTCCTTCCCGGCGGCCGTCCGGTACGCGGAGCTTCTCGCTGACGCGGGAGTCACCCGTGGTCTCATCGGGCCGCGTGAGGTGCCGCGGCTCTGGGAGCGGCACCTGATGAACTGCGCGGTGCTCTCCGAGGTCGTGCCCGAGGGTGTGAGCGTCTGTGACGTCGGCTCGGGCGCCGGGCTGCCGGGGATCCCGCTGGCGCTGGTACGGCCGGATCTGCGGATCACGCTCCTGGAGCCGCTGCTCCGGCGCACGAACTTCCTCCAGGAAGTGGTCGAGCTCCTGGGCCTGGACCATGTGACGGTGGTACGGGGGCGCGCCGAGGAGGTACTCGGGACGCTCCAGCCCGTCCATGTGGTGACGGCACGCGCCGTGGCACCGCTGGACCGGCTGGCCGGCTGGGGCGTACCACTGCTGCGCCCGTACGGAGAGATGCTGGCGCTCAAGGGGGACACGGCCGAGGAGGAGCTGAAGGGCGCCCGGTCGGCGCTGAGCAAGCTCGGTGTGGTCGATTCCTCGGTGCTGCGGGTCGGCGAGGGTCTGGTCGATCCGCCGGCCACCGTGGTGCGCGCGGAGGTCGGGGAGAGTCCCGGCGGGGTGCGGTTCGCCACCAAGCGCGCCAAGGCCGCCCGCGCGGACCGGGTACGCCGCCGCCGGTGACGCCGCCGCCGACGGTGACCGGTGGTCCCCGTCGGCGATCTCTGCCGGTGCTGCTCCATAGAAGCAGCCCGGACCATCCACTGCGGAGTGTCGTGACGGTCTGACCCCGCAGCGAGTGCATCGTGTTTCACGTGAAACGTCGCTCACTGCTGCAGGGCATTATCGGCCGAGGTCGCGCCGCTTCCACACCGCGGGGCAAGAAACCCCTCGTAAGGGGTACCGGGTTGGCCACAGATATGGATTCATCCACAGAACCACGGGCCTCGCTGGTTCCCGACCCCGAAAGCATGGCAGGCTCTCCTCATTGCGAGCCTGAAGTCGAGGAGAGTGAATCCTTGCGGTCCGACGCCAACATCGCGGGACCGATGACCGATCCGGTCCCCGGTCCCCGTTCCGAGTCGTCGGGCGGCGATGTTTCACGTGAAACATCACCGCCCCCGATGGACGACACCCCCATCGGCCGCGCCGCCCAGCTGGCCGTGGAGGCCCTGGGTCGCGCCGGTGAGGGCCTGCCACGCCCGGAGCAGACACGGGTCATGGTCGTCGCCAACCAGAAGGGCGGCGTCGGCAAGACCACGACCACGGTCAATCTCGCCGCCTCGCTCGCGCTGCACGGCGCGCGCGTCCTCGTGGTCGACCTCGATCCCCAGGGCAACGCCTCCACGGCGCTCGGGATCGATCACCACGCCGAAGTCCCCTCGATCTATGACGTCCTGGTGGAGAGCAAGCCGCTCTCCGAGGTGGTCCAGCCCGTCGTGGACGTCGAAGGTCTCTTCTGCGCGCCCGCCACCATCGACCTCGCCGGTGCGGAGATCGAGCTGGTGTCGCTGGTCGCGCGGGAGAGCAGGCTTCAGCGGGCGATCGAGGCGTACGAGCAGCCGCTGGACTACATCCTGATCGACTGCCCGCCGTCGCTCGGCCTGCTGACCGTCAACGCGCTGGTCGCCGGCGCCGAGGTGCTGATCCCCATCCAGTGCGAGTACTACGCGCTCGAAGGGCTGGGGCAGCTGATCCGGAACGTGGACTTGGTGCGGGCGCATCTGAACCCCACCCTGCATGTGTCCACGATTCTGCTCACCATGTACGACGGCAGAACCCGGCTCGCCTCGCAGGTGGCCGACGAGGTCCGCAGCCACTTCGGTGAGGAGGTGCTGCGGACGAGCATCCCTCGGTCGGTCCGCATCTCGGAGGCACCGAGCTACGGGCAGACGGTACTGACCTATGATCCGGGTTCCAGCGGCTCGCTGTCGTACCTTGAGGCCGCTCGTGAAATCGCCCTGCGTGGGGTCGGCATGAGCTACGACGTCAAGCATGCCCACGCGATCGGCAACAGTCAGCAGAGCATTTCGGAGGGGACGCAGTGAGCGACCGACGTAGAGGTTTGGGGCGTGGGCTCAATGCGCTAATCCCCGCGGCTCCGCAGGAGAAGCAGGCGACCTCTTCCGGGGAGGCCAACTCCTCCGGGCAGGGGCCGGTCCTGACGGCGGAGCGGGGTGTCGCGGCGGCCAAGGTGACGACGCTGCCGCAGACGCCCGCGCCGGCGACGGCGGAGATTCCCGCCCAGGACACGCCGGTTCCGGCCGAGGTGACCGCGCCGGAAGGCGTGTACTTCGCCGAAGTGCCGATGGACTACATCACGCCGAACCCGCGGCAGCCCCGTGAGGTGTTCGACGAGGACGCGCTCGCCGAGCTGGTCACCTCCATCAAGGAGGTGGGGCTGCTCCAGCCCATCGTTGTACGGCAGTTGGGGCCGGAGCGCTTCGAGCTCATCATGGGCGAGCGGCGCTGGCGGGCCTGCCGGGAAGCCGGTCTGGAGCGCATTCCGGCGATCGTCCGCGCCACCGAGGACGAGAAGCTGCTGCTGGACGCTCTGCTGGAGAACCTCCACCGCGCACAGCTGAACCCGCTGGAAGAGGCCGCCGCCTACGACCAGTTGCTCAAGGACTTCCACTGCACGCACGATCAGCTGGCCGACCGGATCGGACGCTCGCGTCCGCAGGTCTCCAACACGCTGCGGCTGCTGCGTCTTTCGCTTCCCGTGCAGCGCAGGGTCGCCGCCGGGGTGCTGTCGGCCGGGCACGCCAGGGCGCTGCTCTCGGTGGACGACTCGGACGAGCAGGACCGGCTGGCCCATCGCATCGTGGCCGAGGGGCTGTCCGTGCGTGCCGTCGAGGAGATCGTGACCCTGATGGGTTCACGGCCCAAGAGCACGCCCCGGTCGAAGGGGCTGCGGGCCGGCGCGCTGCCGTCGCCCGCGCTGAACGATCTGGCCTCCCGGCTGTCGGACCGCTTCGAGACCCGGGTGAAGGTCGACCTCGGGCAGAAGAAGGGGAAGATCACCGTCGAGTTCGCCTCACTGGTCGATCTGGAGCGCATCCTCGGCACTCTCGCCCCCGGTGAGGGGCGCGTCCTGGACAGGGGACCCGCAGACGAGGACGGGGACGACACCGACGGCGTGGACGGCCCGGACCGGTCGAACGGACTGGAACCCGACGAGGGCTGACCCTCCGCACACCGCTATCAGGGCGGGCCTTGTCCGGTGCGTACCGGAACACGGCCCGCCCTTTGCCGTCCCCCGCTGTGCGAGGCACCTCTGGGTGGATACGATGCGTTCTGGTATGGCGCATCCACCTTGATCCACCTCAGAGGAAGGGCGGGGCCATGCAATTGGTGAGCCGCAGCCAACTGATGTCAGCTGGACTGGGCCTGGGGGTCGTCGGCGGCTTCGTCGGCAGCCTGCTTCGGGAGCGCAGCGCGCTGACTGCGGCTCGTGGCGCGGCAGGCGCAGGAAGTGAGGAACTGCCTCGATGGGGCGTCGGCTCGTACCGCTCACGCTGGACAACCTTCCCGACCTCCCCCGGCGATGCGGGGAGTGCGTCTTCTGGGAGCTTGATCCGGTCAGGGGAAAAGCGGCGGTAGGAGCCGGCAGGGCCCGCCAGGAGAAGGAAGCCTGGATCTCGGCCGTCCTGTTGGAGTGGGGGTCGTGCGGCCGGCTGGTCTATGTGGACGATGTGCCCGTCGGCTTCGTTCTGTACGCGCCTCCGGCGTACGTGCCCCGCGCCACGGCGTTCCCGACGAGTCCGGTCTCTCCCGACGCCGCACAGCTGATGACCGGCTGGATCATGCCGGGCTATCGGGGGCAGGGGCTCGGCCGTGTGCTGGTGCAGACGGTCGCGAAGGATCTGCTGCGGCGTGAGTTCAAGGCGATCGAGGCGTTCGGGGACGCGCGCTGGAAGGAGCCGGCCTGTGTGCTGCCGGCGGACCATCTGCTGGCGGTGGGGTTCAAGACCGTACGGACGCATCCCGCGTACCCGCGGCTGAGGCTGGATCTGCGGACGACGCTCTCCTGGAAGGAAGACGTCGAGCACGCGCTGGACAGGCTGCTGGGCGCGGTGCAGAAGGACCCGGCGCTCAGACCGCTCTGATCGGACAAGAAACGGGCCCGTCCCCCTCTGCGGGGGGACGGGCCCGTTTCACGTGAAACATCGCGCGTGGTGCGTGGTGCGTGTGCGCGGTGCTTAGTTGGTGGCTTCCTTGCTCACCGGCGCACTGTCACCGATGAAGCTCTCCAGGTCGCGCACGATGGCGGCCTTGGGCTTGGCGCCGACGATGGTCTTGGCGACCTCGCCGTTCTGGTAGACGTTCAGCGTCGGGATGGACATGACGCCGTACTTGGCTGCGGTGGCCGGGTTCTCGTCGATGTTGAGCTTGACGACCTCGATCTTGTCGCCGTGCTCGGCCGCGATGGCTTCGAGCGACGGAGCGATCTGGCGGCACGGTCCGCACCAGGCGGCCCAGAAGTCCACCAGTACGGGCTTGTCGCTCTTGAGGACGTCCTCATCGAACGAGTCGTCGGTCACATGCTTCAGGTCGCCGGCCACGGCGGCCTCCTCACTTCATGGGGTGTGGGTATGCGGTGCTGCTGATCAGACGGAGGCGGTCTTCTCCGCCTCGGCGCTCTTCTCCGGCTCGGCGGCGTTCTCGCCGTCGGCCAGCGCGGAGAGGAAGCGTTCGGCGTCGAGGGCCGCGGAACATCCGGTGCCCGCGGCGGTGATCGCCTGACGGTAGGTGTGGTCGACGACGTCGCCGGCGGCGAAGACGCCTGTGAGATTGGTGCGCGTCGAGGGTGCGTCCACCGTGAGGTAGCCCTCGCCGTCGAGGTCGAGCTGGCCCTTGAAGAGCTCGGTACGCGGGTCGTGGCCCACGGCGATGAACAGCCCGGTCACCGGCAGCTCGGACGTCTCACCGGTCTTGGTGTTGCGCAGGGTCAGACCGGAGAGCTTCTGCTCGCCGTGGATCTCCTCGACCGCGCTGTCCCAGGCGAACCGGATCTTCGGGTCGGCGAAGGCCCGGTCCTGCATGGCCTTGGAGGCCCGCAGGGTGTCACGGCGGTGGACGATCGTGACGGACTTGGCGAACCGGGAGAGGAAGGTCGCCTCCTCCATCGCCGTGTCGCCGCCGCCGACCACCGCGATGTCCTGGTCCTTGAAGAAGAACCCGTCACACGTGGCACACCAGGAGACACCGCGTCCGGAGAGGGCGTCCTCGCGGGGCAGCCCCAGCTTGCGGTGCTGCGAGCCGGTCGTGACGATCACGGCCTTGGCCCGGTGCACGACGCCCGCCGTGTCGGTGACCGTCTTGATCTCCCCGGTGAGGTCGACCGAGATGACGTCGTCCGGGACGAGCTCGGCACCGAACCGCTCCGCCTGCGCCCGCATATTGTCCATCAGGTCGGGGCCCATGATGCCGTCGCGGAAGCCGGGGAAGTTCTCCACGTCGGTGGTGTTCATCAACGCGCCACCGGCGGTGACGGCACCCTCGAACACGAGGGGATGCAGCGACGCGCGTGCGGTGTAGAGCGCAGCCGTGTAGCCGGCCGGTCCGGAGCCGATGATGATCACATTACGAACGTCGCTCACGGGTTTCTTCCTCGTCTCTGCAGACTGCCTGCTACTGCCAACGGGGCGGTTCAGGACTCTCACCCCACCCAACGGATCCTACGGGCCTCGCATTCCCGCGAGGTCCCGGCGGCGCCGGGCAGTCTGTCAGCGGCGGGGGTAGGTCTGCGTGAGCAGGAGTTCACCCTTGACGGGCGGGACGTTGTCGACGCACGCCGCGTCGATGACATACGCCTGCACCAAGCTGCCGTCGGTGGGGTCCGACAGGACGAGGAGGTAGGCGTCCGTGCCCTCGTACGTACCCCTCTCGGCGGCGAGCGGCGTGTCCGGCCGGCCCGTCCCCTGCTGGATGCAGGGCGGCACCTGCTGCATCAGCTTGGGGGACGCCGAGGTGCTGGGCGCTTCCTTGGTGGATTCCTGGCCCTCGGCCACACGTGGCTCGCCGGTGGCGGGGGCGGGTTTGAGCAGGGTGTGGACCTTCTCCCGCATCCCGGTCCCGGAGAACGCACCGCCGCCGTCGGCCTGGCTCGCTCCCGCGTCGCTCTTGTAGGAGGACGCACCGTCTCCACCGGAGAGCGACGACGTCTGGAACAGCAGAACGCTCACACCGATCGCCGCCGTTCCGAAGACGGCGCCGAGGATCGCACCGCGACGGCGGCGCTGCTGCCGGGCGCGGCCGGGGCCGGTGGCCGCCCGTGGGCGGCCGGCGGGGCGGTCCGCGCGGTCCGTCCGGGGAGCGTCGGCGGCGGGGACGGGCTCGGACGCCGGCTCGCGCGAGTCCGGGGCGCCGTCGGCGGACGCTGCGGTGGTCTCGGTGGTGGTTTCGTCGGTGGCTTCGGTGATGGCTTTGTCGGTGGCTTCCGTGGGGCGCGATGTTTCACGTGAAACATCGGCGATCGACTCCACCACGAGCGGATCCGGTGCGGTCGCGCTCAGCAGCGCCTCGGCGGCCAGGGCGGCGTCGACCCGGGCGGCCACGTCGGCTGGCATACGCGGCGGGCCCGGCAGCGAGCCCAGCAGTCCCCGGATCTCCTCCAGTGACTCGTGGACATCGGCGCACAGCGAGCAGCTGTCGAGATGTTCGCGCAGCTCGGCGCTCCGCGCGGGGGAGAGCAGGCCCTCCGTGAGGTCGGAGATCTCCGAGACGTCCGGGTGCTCGGTCGTGCCGGTCGTGGTTGTCACGCGCGCCCACCTCCTCCCTTCACGGCGGCAGGACCCTGTGGTCCCGCGTCTGGTCCGGTGTCTGGCCCTGTGTCCGGTCCTCTGTTCGGCGGTCCCGGCTCCGATGGGACGGATGTCCCCGGCGTCCGGTTCCTTTGTGGTCCCAGACCGCCTCTCCCACCGGTGCCGCCGGTGCTCTCCCGTAGATGGGTGAGCATCGGCAGGAGCCTGGCCCGGCCCCGCGCGCAGCGGCTTTTTATGGTGCCGACGGGTACGTCGAGGACTTGCGCGGCCTCCGCTACGGGGTACCCCTGCATGTCGACCAGGACCAGCGCGGCCCGCTGGTCGGCGGGCAGCTTGGCGAGGGCGGCGAGAAGCTGGCGGTGGAGGTCCTGGCGCTCGGCGGGGGCCTCGGCGGACTCGTGAGGTTCGAGAAGCTGTTCCAGACGCTCCGTGTCGTCCACGGGAGACGTCTTGCGGGAGGCGGCCTTCCTCGCGCGGTCGAGACAGGCGTTGACGGTGATGCGGTGCAGCCAGGTCGTCACGGCGGACTGGCCGCGGAAGGTGTGGGCGGCGCGGAAGGCGGACACGAGCGCGTCCTGCACGGCGTCGGCGGCTTCCTCGCGGTCTCCCAGCGTGCGCAGCGCCACGGCCCAGAGGCGGTCGCGGTGGCGTCGTACGAGCTCACCGAAGGCGTCAGGATCCCCCTCGACGTGCCGGGCCAGGAGGTCCTGGTCGTTCACGTCGCCGAGTGTGGCGTCTTCCAACGGTGAGCCCCCTCCCCTGGTCCGCAGGGTCAGCCTATGACCTTGATCTCCGAGATTCCGCCCCGGAACTCGTTCGCGGAGGTGTCCGGAGCGAGTTCCGTGATGTGGATCAGTACGTATCTGGTTCTGACGGGCTTGTCCAGGGCGGCCTTCACATCGCTGCCGGTCTGCCCCAGTTCGGTGATGCGCTGGGAGAAGTCCGACAGGCCCGCCGGTGAGGAGGCGTTCTCGCCGGCGGCGAGGACCTGGACCTTCTGGCCGCTGCGGTACATGGCGACATCGACGCCGTACACATCCTGCACGCTGCCGAGATCCACGACTATCCCGCTGCCGCCCTTGCGGTTGGGCAGATTCCCGTAGTTCGCGTAGCCGTTGTACTTCGGGGTGATCCAGGCCGTGCCGGTGTTGCCGTCCGTGGCCAGGGGGACGTCCTGCTCCTTGACGCCGGAGCCGTCGGGCGCGAACACCGCGGCGTCGGCGATCTTCAGATTCTTCGGGGTCCGGGGCGGGGGCTTCTGCTGGTCGCCGTCCGCCGACTGGGACTGGGGCGTCTCGTCGGAGTTCTTGCGGTTGAGCATGTAGTCGGCGACCTGCCAGCTGGCGAGGCCCAGCACGGCGATGAGAAGCGCGGAGACCGTCCACTTCAACGCCTTGCCGGTACGGCTCTGCAGGGGCGGCGGCGGGACGGGCACGGGCCGTGCGGCCGGCTGACCGATGGGCCGGGTGGCGGGGCGCGCGTACGAGCCCTGCTGGTAGGTGGTGCGCTGGTACTCGGGCGGGGCGGCGAACGTGGGCTCCGGGGGCCGGACGCGAGGCATCTCGGCGACTGCCTTGGCCAGTTCGTCCGGGGTGGTGCAGGGCGGGTCCTGGCGCGAGGCGGTGGCGCCTTCGTTGACCAGGGCGCGCATGGCGAGTTCGGACAGGCCGCGGTGGACTCCGGCCCGTACCTGATCGGGGGCGATCAGACCGACGCCCTTCGGCAGCCCCGCGAGGCCGTACGCGTCCGTCTCGTACGGCCAGCGGTGCGTCAGCGCCGCGTACAGGAGCGCGCCGATCGCCTCGGTGTCGGTGCGCTGGGGGCGTTCCGCGCTGATGCCGCGCAGGGCGGCGTTCACGGCGAGGCCGCGGATCCGGTACTGGCCGGTGGAGCTGCGCAGGACGGCCCCGGGTGTCAGCTTCAGATGGGCCAGGCCCTCGCGGTGCGCGGCGGCCAGCGCCTGGGAGACCTGGCTGACGAGCTGGTAGGCGTCGTGGGCCTCCATCGGGCCGGCGGCGAGGATCGCGGTGAGTTCCGTCGCGTCGGGGAGCCACTCGTGGACGACGTAGACGAGGTCGTTCTCCTCGACGGCGTCGAGGACCTGGACGAAGCGCGGGTCTCCGAGCAGGGCGGAGGAACGGGCGGCCGCCAGCACGGAGCGGGCTCGGGGGTGGTCGGCGGGCAGGAGGTGGACACCGACGGCGCGGCGCAGCTTCTCGTCGACCGCGCGCCAGCTGCTGAATCCGTCCAGACGGGTGACGCACTCTTCGAGGCGGTAGCGTCCGGCGAGTTTGTGGCCGCTGTGGAGTTCGGGTGCCGCCACTGCCGGCCGGGTCTCCTGGCGCTTCTCGCCGCCCGCCTCGGCCGGTTTCCCGGCGCCGGACTTCGCCGACTTCTCGGCCTCGGACGTCCCCGGCTTCTCGGCCACGGGCTCCCCGGGCTTGTCGTCCTCTGTCTTCTGGGCTTTCGCCACCCCGTCGGTGGTGGCCTTGTCCGCCTGGGCGGCCGGCGGTTCGTCACCGCTGTTGTCGGCCACCTCGACGGCAGCCGTGCTCCGTTCCGCCACCGTCGCTCCTGCCTCCCCATCCGTTGCGCACTGTCCAACAGCCACGCCAATTGTGCCCACAGTTGGACGCTATGCACGACACACGGCGGCCGACGATGGTTGTGCTCGGGCGTCGCGCGCTAGCGCCCGAGACGGCCCCGGACCATTCCGACCAAGGCGTTCATCTCTTCGATACGCAGTTTTCGCGCGACGACGAAGAAGCCGCCCAGCAGGACGATTCCCCCGACCGCCAGCGCGGCGAACGAGCCCAGCACTTCACTGCCGAGCTTTTCGAGCACGAAGTAGGCGACCGCGCCGGCGGCGATCGTGCCGGGGACGGACGCCAGGCAGAGCCTGGCGTACGTGCGCAGGACGTGCGAGCCGTCCAGATCGCCTCCCAGCAGCTTCTTGAGCCTGCGCCAGGCGATGCCCACGCCGACGGCGTAGGCGAGCCCGTAGGAGGCGGCCATGCCCACGACGGCCCACCGCGAGGGGAGGACGACGAAGCAGACGGCGGAGGCGGCGGCGTTCACGGCGGCCACGATGACCGTGTTGTAGAAGGGAGTTCGGGTGTCCTCGTACGCGTAGAAGGCACGCAGCACCACGTACTGCACGGAGAACGGGATCAGACCGAGACCGAAGGCCATCAGCATGTAGCCCATGGAGCGCGCCGATTCGATGCCGGAGGAGCCGAAGATCAGCGTGCACATCGGAATGCCGAGGGCGACGAAGCTGAAGGCGACGGGGACGATCGCGACGGCCGAGTTGCGCAGGCCCTGCGAGATGTCGTCGCGTACGGCCCCGGTGTCGCCGTCGTGCGCCGAGCGGGAGAGCCGGGGCAGCAGGGCCGCCATGACCGAGACGGTGATGATGGCCTGTGGCATGCCCCAGATCAGCTGGGCGTTGGAGTAGGCGATGTAACCCGCGCCCTGGGTGCCGGAGTCGACGCCCGCCGCCGTGGAGAGCTGCGAGACGACCAGCACACCGGCCTGGTTGGCGAGGACGAAGAGCACGGTCCACTTGGCGAGCTTGGCGGCCTTGCCGAGGCCGTGGCCGCGCCAGTCGAACCGCAGCCGGATCCGGAAGCCGGTCTCGCGGAGGTAGGGGATCATCGCGAGGGCCTGGACGGTGAGGCCGAGCACCACGCCGACCCCGAGCAGGCGCTCCGCCTCGGGCGGGATGGACCCGACCGTCATCCCGGAGTCCTCGGCGGTGCCGTACACCCAGATGAACATGACGAGGGTGGCGATGATGATGATGTTGTTGAGGACCGGCGTCCACATCATCGCGCCGAACCTGCCCCGGGCGTTGAGGATCTGCCCCATCACCACGTGCACGCCCATGAAGAAGATCGTGATCAGGCAGTAGCGCACGAAGGTGACGGCGACGTCGTTGGCGGCCGGGTTGTCGGCGATGCTCACCGACATGAGGCGCACCAGCAGCGGGGCGGCGAACACCGACAGCGCGGTCAGTGTGCCGAGGATGACGACGACCAGCGTGAGCAGACGGTTCGCGTACGCCTCGCCGCCGTCCTCGTCGTCCTTCATCGCGCGGATGAGCTGCGGCACGAACACGGAGTTGAGGCCGCCGCCGATGGTCAGGATGTAGATCATCGTCGGCAGGGTGATGGCGAGCTGGAAGGTGTCGCCGAGAGTGGCGGCACCGAGCGCCGCCACGATCAGCGCGGAGCGTACGAAGCCGGTGAGCCGGGAGACGAGCGTGCCCGCCGCCATCACCGCGCTGGACTTCAGCAGTCCCGAGGCCCGGCCGCCCGCCTTCTTCGCGGGCGGCGGCGCGGGGGCCGCCTCGGGTTCGGCGGCCGGCGGCCGGCCCATCCCCTGCTGGTCGCGGAAGAGATGAGCGAAGGCGTCGGGCTCCTGCTCGCCGGTGCGGGCCCGGGTGACGAGCTCGTCGACGCCCATGAACTGCGTGGTCCGCGCGTCGTCGCCGAACGGGAGGTGGCGTGACGGGCCGTCGGGCTCCGGCGGCGGGGGCTGGGCCCAGACGCGTGGATCGGGGGAGTACTGCTGCACCGGCGGCTGCTGGTAGAGCGGCATCGTCTCCGGATAGGTGCCGGGAGGCGGCGGCGGATGCGCGGCGCGGTCGTACAGCGCCTCGGACACCGGGTCCTGCGCCGAGAGGTCCTGCGCGCGGTAGGGATCGTGCTGGTAGGCGTCCTGGACGTACGGATCCTGGGCGTAGGCGTCCTGCGCGTACTGGTCCGGGCTGTACGGGGCCTGGGCATAGGGCGCCTGGGTGTAGGGCCCCGGGGCGTACGGGCGCTGGTCGTAGTGACCCTGGTCGTACGGATCCCGTGCGGGGTCGGGCACAGGGGCGTTGGGGTCGGCTGCGGGAGGCCCTGGCGGAACATGCCCTGCCGGATCGCCGCCAGCACCTTGCCCGCGGTCACCGTCGTACGGCGCGTTCATGGTTACCCCACCTCATCGTCCCCGGCCGGCCGGCCACGACATCGCTCAACGGTCCACTTTCTCACCCTTGCCCGACGGGTCCCCGCTTTCCGGACGGGTGTCCGGGGTCGGGTCACTCGGCTGCCCGGGTTCGGCGCCGTTGATGTCTCCGGGAATCTCCTCCGCCGACGGCGGCGCGACGGGTGCCTGGGCGGGGCTCGCGTCGTCGGCAGCGGCCTCGTCCGGGGCACTGTCCTGAGCGTCGCCGTTCTCGGCGGCCTCGTCCGTGGTCTCGTCGTCGCCACCGGCTTCGGCGGCGACGTCCGCGGCGCTCTTGTCCTCGGCCGCCTTCGCCGCCACCGCCCGCTTGCGCTGGCTGTACATCTTGACCCCGGCCAGGACGAGGAGCAGCACACCGCCGGCGATGACGAGCATCACGGTGGGCGTCAGCTCGGAGACCCTGACCTGGAACGACATGGGGTCGCCGTACGGGCGCCCGTCGGCCGTGTACAACTGCGCCGTGAGCCCCACGGGCCCGTTGGCGTTGGCCGTGCCGGTGAACTTCACCACCTGGGTGTGTCCGCCGTCGATCTTGATCTCCTGCTGGGTGACGGCGCTGCCGTCGTCCAGCTTCAGACGGGTCTTGTTCGTGGACTGCAGACGCAGGACGAGATGGTCGACGCCCTGCAGCAGCTGGTTCTGGACCGTCACCGGGATGGTCGCGCTGCGCCCGGACAGGGTCAGCTCCGACTTCTGGATGAGCTGGACCTCGCTGGAGAGGCTCGTCAGATACCGGTTGACCGAGGCGCGGTACTCCCTGGCACCCGTCGCGTCGCTCCGCCAGGACGTCGAGATCGCCCGGTTGACCGCGTTGGCGAAGGGCGTCGCGACCCGGTCGGGAAGGGTCAGGATGGCCTTGAACTTCCCGAGCCGTTCGTCGATCCCCTTGATCTCCTCGAACGCCGACGGGGGAAGCTCCTGGTCACGGAGCTTGTCCGGATACCGCGAGGCGCCGGGCACCTTGGCCGTGGCGTTCGTGTCGGGCTTGGCGGCGGCGGCGGCGACCAGGTCGGACGACTGGGTCCAGCGCTGCCCGTCGAGCCCCTGGAGGGCGCGGGCCATCGACTGCGCCTGACTGGCCGACGGCGTCCGCTGCGGGGCGACGACGATGTTGCGCTGCTTGGAGGAGTCCTGGAGGGTCACGGCCAGCGACTGGGCGAGGAACTTCTGGACCGCGAGCGTGGAACTGCCCGCCGTACTCACATCGCCCTCGAACGCCGTGGACAGCCGGGTGTCGCTGACCACGGCCGTCGTACCGCCGCCGATGGGCCGCGCCGCGCTCGCCGTGTACGGCAGGTTGTCCTGGATGCTGTCGCTGCGCGAGATCACCTTGTCGGCGCCCGCGGAGGTCGCGACATCGACGATCGACGGGTCGACGGCGCCGTTCACCGGCCACGCGAAGTCGGTGGCGGGCTGCACATGGAGGGTGGACTCCACGGTCAGCGCGGCCACCTCGCTGGAGCCCTGGAGATGGCCGAGGGTGCCGGAGACGTTCTCGCCGCCGTGGGCCAGGGACGCCAGGTCCGGGTCACCGAAGGGCAGCGCGACGATATGGGGGTTGTCCTGGACGGCCTTCTCCAGGGAGTTGAGCCACGACCTGGCCACGAGCTGGTTCTTGCCCGCGACCGTGGAATTCCCGTCCCTGACGCGGTACGGCTCCGTCATCGCCACGACCGTGGCGAGGAGGTCCGGGTCGACGACCCAGGTGACGGGAAGCTGGCTGCCGAGGGAGACGAGCTGCTCCAGCCGGCCGCCGGGGGCCAGTTCCTCGGCCAGGTCGTCGTTCTCGAAGACCGGGGTCTGCTGGTCGTCCGAACCCGTCTCGGCGGAGATGTGGGAGGTGGAGATCAGCGGCCAGAGATAGGTGAACTTGGTCCTGGTGTCCACGGCCTCCGGCTGCCACGGCAGGAACGTCCGCCGGACGCCGAGCGTGTGGTCGTACGGCTCGGCCGCCGTCCGGCCCGTGAGCGTCACGCCGAGCTGGTAGACACCGTCCCCGCCCAGGCCGAGTTTGTTCACCGGCACGGACAGGGCGAAGTCGTAGCTGATGCCCGGGGCGAGCTTGTCGAACTCCACCTTGTACTTGCCGCCCACCGGCAGTGGGTCGTACGTGGTGTCGTTGGACCGCTCGACTGCGTCGTCGATGGCGGTCCTGCCGTTGAGCTGGGGGCCCACCCGGAGATCGACCTGCGCGTCGGTGACCGCCTTCTTGCTCTTGTTGGTCACTGTGCCGGAGATCGTGAGGGTGTCGCCCTTCGTCGGCGCGCTGGGCGCCAGGGTGTCGAGCGCGACCGAGACGGTGCTCGGCCCGGACGGCTCGGCGGCGGCGCCCGCCGGGGACGCCGTGACGGCCTCTGTGGTGGCCGCGGAGACGGCCGGACCGGCCGCGGTCGCCTGCGGCGCCGCGAGGCCCCCCAGCAGCCCGGCCAGGAGCGGCACCCCTGCGGCCACGGCGCCGGTGCGCCCCAGCCATCGGCGGGCAGGAGAGTGCTTCATCCCCTGGATGTCTGCCGCCTCGGCCACGCGCCCGCCCGTCCCTCGTCGTCGTCGATTGTGCGTCCACGCATGGTAACGATGTGCGCTGTGACGAAGTGCCGGGGACCGCCCTTCATGATCGGAAGAATCTCATGGGGCGGCGGAATCCGGTGCACCGGAAACTCGGACGCCGGGGTCGGCCGGGGCACGTACCCTTTTCTGTTGTGCCGAACGCCAACGAAGAGACTCCCCTTGCACTGAGTCAGGTGCAGCGCCGCGCGGTCAGCGAACTGCTGCGGGTGTCCCCTGTCGCCGACGACCTCGCACGCCGATTCCAGGAAGCAGGTTTCACACTCGCCCTGGTCGGGGGCTCGGTGAGGGACGCCCTCCTCGGTCGCCTCGGCAACGACCTCGACTTCACGACCGACGCCAGGCCCGACGACGTACTGAAGATCGTCCGGCCCTGGGCGGACTCGGTGTGGGAGGTCGGGATCGCGTTCGGCACGGTCGGTGTCCAGAAGGAGGGCCGGGTCGGCGACGAGCGGCAGGACTTCCAGATCGAGGTCACGACCTACCGCTCCGAGGCTTACGACCGCACCTCGCGCAAGCCCGAGGTGTCGTACGGGGACTCCATCGAGGACGACCTCGTACGCCGGGACTTCACCGTCAACGCGATGGCCGTCGCGCTGCCGCAGAAGGAGTTCATCGATCCGCACGGTGGCCTGCAGGACCTCGCGGCCGGTGTGCTGCGCACGCCCGGCACCCCCGAGGCGTCCTTCTCCGACGATCCGCTGCGTATGCTCAGGGCCGCCCGCTTCGCCGCGCAGCTCGACTTCGAGGTCGCCGCGGACGTCGTCGCCGCGATGAAGGCCATGGCCGAGCGCATCGAGATCGTCTCGGCGGAGCGCGTACGGGAGGAGCTGAACAAGCTGATCCTCTCCGACCACCCGCGCAAGGGCCTGGCGCTGCTCGTCGACACCGGCCTCGCGGAGCGCGTACTGCCCGAGCTGCCGGCGCTGCGGCTGGAGAGCGACGAGCACCACCGGCACAAGGACGTGTACGAGCACTCGCTGACCGTTCTGGAGCAGGCCATCGACCTGGAGGAGAACGGGCCGGACCTGGTGCTGCGGCTGGCCGCGCTGCTCCATGACATCGGCAAGCCCCGGACGCGGCGCTTCGAGAAGGACGGCGGGGTCTCGTTCCATCACCACGAGGTGGTGGGGGCGAAGCTGACCAAGAAGAGGATGACCGCGCTCAAGTACTCGAACGAGTTGGTGAGGGACGTCTCGCGGCTGGTGGAGCTGCATCTGCGCTTCCACGGTTACGGGACGGGTGAGTGGACCGACTCGGCGGTGCGGCGGTACGTACGCGACGCCGGTCCGCTGCTGGACCGCCTCCACAAGCTGACCCGCTCGGACTGCACCACCCGCAACAAGCGCAAGGCGACGGCGCTCTCACGCGCCTACGACGGCCTGGAGGAGCGAATCGCGCAGTTGCAGGAGCAGGAGGAGCTGGACTCCATCCGGCCGGACCTGGACGGCAACCAGATCATGGAGACGCTGGGCGTCGGTCCGGGGCCGGCGATCGGGGCCGCGTACAAGTTCCTGCTGGAGCTGCGGCTGGAGAACGGGCCGATGGAGCGTGACGCCGCGGTCGGTGCGCTGAAGGAATGGTGGGCGCAACAGAACTGAAGGCGCGGCAGGCGATGACCGCCGGTCGATGTTTCACGTGAAACATCGACCGGGCGGTGGCGCAGTGGGGGGGGAGTTTTAAGTGAAAAAAAGCCCCCCTCCGGTGGGGTAGGCGCGCTACCCGTCCTTCTTCGCGGGCCGCTTCCAGCGGAACAGCCCTGTCGCGACCGCCGCGTAGACCAGCGCGACACCCAGCACGAGGGGCGCCGAGCGCCCGTCCGGCGGCAGTATCAGTGCGGCGACTCCCGCGGCGCCGACGAAGGCGACGTTGAACAGCACGTCGTAGAGGGAGAAGATCCGGCCCCGGTACGCGTCGTCCACCGACAGCTGCACCACCGTGTCCGTCGCGATCTTCGCGCCCTGGGTGATCAGACCGAGTACGAACGCGGCGGCAAGCATCGGGGCGGGGGCGAACGGCAGTCCCAGCGCCGGTTCGAGTACGGCCGCCGACGCGGCGCACGTCACCATCCAGCCGAACGGGCCGAGGCGCCCGACCGCCGACGGTGTCACGACGGCGGCGACGAAGAAGCCCGCTCCCGAGACGCCGAGCGCCACCCCCAGCAGGGCGAGCCCGTCCTCTTCGGAGAGCGACCAGGCGTAGCGGCAGAGCATCAGCACCATCACGGTCAGCGCGCCGTAGCAGAAGCGCATCAGGGTCATCGCGATCAGCGCGCCCGCCGCGTCACGCCGCTCGGCCAAATGGCGCAGCCCGGCGCCGAGACCGCGTGCGGTGGACGCGAGGGCGACCCTCAACCGTGGCTGCACCAGCCCCGGATCCGGACCGAGGAGATCACGGGCCATGGTGACGGAGGCCAGCGCCGAGCACAGATACAGCGCGGCGCCCACCAGCACCACGGCGGCGTCGGAGTTGGAGAACAGCAGTCGTACCAGGAAGGCGACACCGCCGCCCGCGGTCGCGGCGAGCGTGCCGGCCGTCGGGGAGAGGGAGTTGGCGACGACCAGCCGTTCGTCCTCGACGACGCGGGGCAGCGCGGCCGAGAGCCCGGCCAGTACGAACCGGTTGACGGCCGTCACGGCGAGCGCGGAGGCGTAGAAGAGCCAGTCGGGCAGGGAGGTGAGGATCAGCACGGCGGTGCAGGCGGCCAGCAGGGCCCGCAGCAGATTCCCGTACAGGATGATCTGACGCCGCCGCCAGCGGTCGAGCAGCACCCCGGCGAACGGGCCGATGAGCGAGTAGGGCAGCAGCAGCACCGCCATGGCCGACGCGATGGCGCCGGGAGTCGCCTGCTTCTCGGGGGAGAACACGACGTGCGCGGCCAGCGCGACCTGGAAGACTCCGTCGGCCGCCTGCGACAGCAGACGCACGGTCAGCAGACGGCGGAAGTCGGGCAGACGCAGGAGCCCGCGCAGATCGCGTACGACAGACATGTGGATCAGAGTCACACACGACACGTGCGTCACACGCGAAGGGTCCCCGGGCAACTGCCCGGGGACCCTTCGGCGGTGCGTGTACGGGGGAGAGCCGCGCTCCCCCGCGGGATTTAGCGCTCGACCTCGCCGTGGATGAACTTCTCCACGTTCTCCCGGGCCTCGTCGTCGAAGTACTGCACCGGCGGGGACTTCATGAAGTACGAGGACGCGGAGAGGATCGGGCCGCCGATGCCGCGGTCCTTGGCGATCTTCGCGGCGCGCACGGCGTCGATGATGACACCCGCGGAGTTCGGGGAGTCCCAGACCTCGAGCTTGTACTCCAGGTTCAGCGGAACGTCACCGAAGGCGCGGCCCTCGAGGCGGACGTACGCCCACTTGCGGTCGTCCAGCCACGCCACATAGTCCGAGGGACCGATGTGGACGTTGTCGGCGCCCATGTCACGGTCGCGGATCTGCGAGGTGACCGCCTGCGTCTTGGAGATCTTCTTGGACTCCAGGCGCTCGCGCTCCAGCATGTTCTTGAAGTCCATGTTGCCGCCGACGTTCAGCTGCATCGTGCGGTCCAGGACCACACCGCGGTCCTCGAACAGCTTCGCCATCACGCGGTGCGTGATGGTGGCGCCGACCTGGGACTTGATGTCGTCACCGACGATCGGGACACCGGCCTCGGTGAACTTGTCCGCCCACTCCTTCGTACCGGCGATGAAGACCGGGAGGGCGTTGACGAAGGCGACCTTGGCGTCGATGGCGCACTGCGCGTAGAACTTCGCGGCGGCCTCGGAACCGACGGGCAGGTAGCAGACCAGGACGTCGACCTGCTTGTCCTTGAGGGTCTGGACGATGTCGGCCGGCGTCTCGTCCGACTCCTCGATCGTCTCGCGGTAGTACTTGCCCAGACCGTCGTAGGTGTGGCCGCGCTGGACGGTGACGCCCGAGTTCGGGACGTCGCAGATCTTGATGGTGTTGTTCTCGCTGGCCCCGATGGCGTCCGCGAGGTCGAGACCGACCTTCTTGGCGTCGACGTCGAAGGCGGCGACGAACTCCACGTCCCGCACGTGGTATTCACCGAACTGAACGTGCATCAGGCCGGGCACCTTGCCGGCCGGATCGGCGTCCTTGTAGAACTCGACGCCCTGCACCAGCGAGGCGGCACAGTTGCCCACGCCGACAATGGCTACGCGAACGGAACCCATCCTGGTTGCTCCCTGTGTGTGATCTCAATGTTGCGATGAAGCCCCGCGCTGATGCGGAACCTCATGGGGTGGTGTCCGCGGACGGATCCGGCGGGCCGGGGGCTTCCGGAGGCGAACCTCCGGAAGCCCCCCGGAGCCGGGGCAGGCCGTCCGCGTCTCCCGTTGTGCTGTTGGTCGTGTTGCCCGTCGTGCGGTCCGACGGGCCGTTCTGCCGAGGCGCGGGGCTGTCCGGGCCGGGTCGTCGCTGATCCCGTCCCGCCCGCTCGCTCTCGATGAGCTCGTTGAGCCAGCGCACTTCGCGCTCCACGGACTCCATGCCGTGGCGCTGAAGTTCGAGCGTGTAGTCGTCGAGGCGTTCCCGGGTACGGGCCAGGGAAGCGCTCATCTTCTCCAGGCGCTCCTCCAGTCGGCTGCGACGGCCCTCCAGCACGCGCATCCGTACCTCGCGCTCCGTCTGTCCGAAGAAGGCGAAGCGAGCGGCGAAGTGCTCGTCCTCCCAGGCGTCCGGGCCCGCCTGCGACAGCAGCTCCTCGAAGTGCTCCTTGCCCTCCGCCGTAAGCCGGTAGACGATTTTGGCGCGGCGGCCCGCGAGTGACGCGGCGAGCGCCTCCTCCGGCGCACTGCCCGGCTCCTCGATCAACCACCCGCTGGCCACCAGCGTCTTGAGGCAGGGATACAGCGTCCCGTAGCTGAAGGCCCGGAAGATCCCCAGCGAGGTGTTGAGCCGTTTCCGCAGCTCGTAGCCGTGCATCGGAGACTCGCGCAGCAGACCCAGGACGGCGAACTCAAGGATGCCCGAGCGTCTGCTCACTGCTCGCCTCCTCCGTCGTCCTGGCCACTTATGCCGTCCCGATGTATCGAGTCGATACATCGGGACGATAGAACACCGAGGCTCATGGGACAAGAGGGGCCATCGTGAACGGCGTCACATCATCGATTCACAGCATGTAACTTGCCTGGTTTGGGATGAAGTTCAGTTCTGGGAGGGGTTTGACCCTGCGTAGTCTGTGCGGCATGCAGACCACCGGGAACCGCGTGACGTGTGAGAGCGTCATCGTTCTGGATGCATGCCGGATGAGCCCTAGGCCGGGTACATCCGTATTCATTTCGGGGGGACCGGAACTCAACTGCCGCTTCCAGGCGTTCGCGCCTGCCCGAGGAGTAGTCGTTCGATGAGCGAGCACCGTCGCAAACAGCCACAGCCGCAGGGTGGCCAGGGGGGCGGACGAGCTGCCGCCAGGCGTGCCGCACAGCGGCCGGCCGGCCGCCGCGCGGACCCCTCCCGTGGAGTCCCCACGGCCTCCCACTCCGAATCCCAGGATCCGGAGCCTTCTTACGGAGGCCGGGCCGAAGCACGTAAGGCCGCACAGCGAGGCCGCCGACGTGCCGCCGAGGGCGGCGCCGGGGCGGGCGCCCGTGGTGGCGGGGGCCGCCGTGGCGGTCCTGATGGACCCGGTGGACCGGGCCCCGGCCGAGGGCGTGGGGGGCGGCCGGGCAAGAAGCGGATCATCGACTACCCGCGCCACGACAAGTACGGCTGGCAGCGCTGGATGCCGTCCTGGAAGCTTGTGACCGGCCTCTGCATCGCCTTCTTCGGCAGCCTGATGGCCGCGGCGACGATCGCGTACGCCTTGGTCGAAGCGCCCAAGGTGAGCCTGGCCGCGCAGGCCCAGAACAACGTCTACCTCTGGGACGACGGATCGCAGATGGTCGCCACCGGCGGCGAGACCAACCGGCAGATCGTGGGAATCGCGCAGATTCCCACGGCGATGCAGAACGCCGTTATCTCGGCGGAGAACAAGACGTTCAGGGAAGACTCGGGCGTCGACCCCATGGGCATCGGCCGGGCCGTGTTCAACATGGCCAAGGGCGGCCAGACGCAGGGTGGCTCGACCATCACCCAGCAGTTCGTCAAGAACGCGATGCTCACCCAGGAGCAGACCTACACGCGTAAGTTCAAGGAACTGTTCATCTCCATCAAAGTCGGCGCGGACATGGACAAGCCCGACATCATGTCGGGGTACCTGAACACCTCCTACTACGGACGCGGTGCCTACGGCATCCAGGCGGCCGCCCGTACGTACTACGGCAAGGACGCCAAGGACCTCAACCCGAGCGAGTGCGCCTTCCTGGCGACGCTCCTCAAGGGCGCGACGTACTACGACCCGAACGGCAACCCGTCGATCGACGCGAATGCCAGCCAGAAGAACAACACCGAGCGCGCGACCAAGCGCTGGGACTGGATCCTCGACGAGATGGTGAAGGACGGCCATCTCGAATCGGCGGAACGGCAGAAGTACACGAAGTTCCCGATGCCGGACAAGCCGAAGCAGAACGCGCAGCTCGGCGGCCAGATCGGCTACCTCGTGGACCTCGCCAAGGCCTACTTCATCAACAACAACACCGAGGGCATCACGGCCGACGAACTGGCCAAGGGCGGCTTCGAGATCAGGACGACCTTCAACAAGGACAAGGTCGTCGCGCTTGAGAAGGCCGTCCAGGACGTCCGTAAGAAGAACATCGACCCCAAGAAGCGTCCCGACAAGGACACCCATGTCCAGTTCGGCGGCGCCTCGGTGGAGCCCGAGACCGGCAAGATCGTCGCCATCTACGGCGGTGAGGACGCCACCAAGCACTTCACCAACAACGCCGACCAGACCGGTGCCCAGGTCGGATCGACCTTCAAGCCGTACGTCCTGGCGGCGGCGATGCGCGACGGCGTACGCGACCCCGAACTCGGCCCCGAGCAGGGCCAGGAGACACGTACGAAGGTCTCGCCGGACAAGAGCCAGTACAACGGCGAGAACAAGCTGAAGATCAAGGAGTACGACGGCCAGGTCTGGCAGAACGAGGAAGGCAAGGAGTGGCTCCAGCGCAACGACGGCGACGAGAGCTACGACGACATCAATCTGCGTGAGGCCATGAAGGTCTCGGCCAACTCCCCCTTCGTCCAGCTCGGTATGGACGTCGGCATTCCGCAGGTCAGGCAGGCCGCCCTCGACGCGGGACTGCTGGAGGACAGCCTTCCGGGCGGCAACAACCCGTCGTTCTCCATCGGTATCTCCGACCCCAGCGCCATCCGCATGGCGGGTTCGTACGCCACCTTCGCCGACAACGGCACCCAGCGTGAGCCCTACTCCGTCCAGAGGGTCACACGAGAGGGAGTCGAGGTCTTCGAGTACAACCAGAAGGCCGAGTCCAAGTTCGACGCCGACATCGCGCACAACGTGACGGACGTCCTGAAGTCCGTGGTCATGGAGAAGGGCGGCACGGGCACCTCGGCGCGGCTGCCGGACGGCCGCGAGGTGGCCGGCAAGACCGGCACCACCGACGGCAACAAGTCGGCCTGGTTCGTGGGCTACACCCCGCAGCTCTCGACCGCCATCGACATGTACCGGCTGGACGACAACGCGGAGAACAAGAACCGCGAGTTCCTGGAGATGTTCGGCACCGGCGGCAAGAAGGAGATCCACGGTGCGTCGTTCCCGGCCGACATCTGGCGGGAGTACATGACGGTGGCGATGAAGGGCACGAAGGCCCTGAAGTTCCCCGAGCCCGAGCCGATCGGCGAGGGCGTCTACGGCGGCGGTCTGAAGAGCGAGGAGCCGTCCCCGTCGGAGTCGGAGTCGGAGCCGTCCCCGTCGGAGTCGGAGTCGGAGCCGTCCCCGTCGGAGTCCGAGTCGGAGCCGTCCCCGTCGTCGGACCCGACGGAGTCCTGTGACCAGTGGAACGGCTGTGAGGACGGTGGTACCGGCGATCCGGGTGGTCCGGGCGGTGAGGATTCCGGCGGCGTCATCGGGGGGACGACGTCCAGTCCGCCACCGGACGGGGGAGACGACCAGGGGAACGACGGCGGGAACCTGTTCGGTGGCCCGGGAGGCTGAGTAGCCCCGAGGCCGGCGAGCGGCCCGAGAGCGACGCGAAGGCCGTCGCACCAGGGCCGTACACACAGCGTGTACGGCCCGGTGCGGCGGCCTTCGTCGTGCCCGCGGCGGCGTACGGCAGGATGGGCGGCATGCCGAGCACAGAAGACTCCACGGTGCCCAAGGACCGGCCGGTCGTACCGCCCACCCGGCGGGACAGGATCGCCGCCTCGGGCAGCGAGCTGATCGGCGGTCCCATCGGCCGCTGGGCCTGGTACGGCGCCGGCCGGCTCACCCCGGTACGGGTGATCGCGCTGGTGGCGATCGGGATGTTCGCGCTCGGCATGGTGCAGAAGATGCCCTGCTACGAGTGGGCGTGGTTCCGCGGCGCCAGCTCCCAGTACACGCACGCCTGTTACTCCGACATCCCGCACCTCTTCCTCGGGCGCGGTTTCGCCGACAACCTCGTGCCGTACTTCGACCAGCTCAGCGGCGACATGCAGTACCTGGAGTACCCCGTACTGACGGGTCTGTTCATGGAGGTCGCCTCCTGGCTCACCCCCGGCGGCGGCTCCATCCAGCACCGCGAACAGATGTACTGGATGGTCAACGCAGGGATGCTGATGATCTGCGCGGCGGTCATCGCCGTCTGCGTCGCCCGCACCCACCGGCACCGCCCCTGGGACGCCCTGCTCCTCGCCCTGGCGCCCGCCTTCGCCCTCACCGCCACCATCAACTGGGATCTGCTGGCCGTCGCGCTCCTGGCGGCCGGGATGCTGATGTGGTCGCGCGGCCGGCCGCTGGCCTTCGGCATCCTCATCGGCCTCGCGACGGCGGCCAAGCTCTATCCCGTACTGCTGCTGGGGCCGCTGCTGCTGCTGTGCTGGCGTGCCGGGCGGCTGAGGGAGTTCGGGGTCGTGCTGGGCGGTACGGCGGCCTCGTGGCTGCTGGTGAACCTGCCGGTGATGCTGCTCGCGCCGGAGGGGTGGAAGAAGTTCTACACCTTCAGCCAGGAGCGGCAGGTCGACTTCGGGTCGTTCTGGCTGATCATCACGCAGCGCACGGGGCGGTCCCTGGACGTCGAGTCGGTCAACACCTGGGCGATGGTGCTGATGGTCCTGGCGTGCGCGGGCATCGCGGCGCTCGCCCTGACGGCGCCGAGACGGCCCCGGTTCGCGCAGCTCGCCTTCCTGGTCGTGGCCGCCTTCATCCTGACCAACAAGGTCTACTCGCCGCAGTACGTCCTGTGGCTGATCCCGCTCGCCGCGCTGGCCCGGCCGCGGTGGCGCGACTTCCTGATCTGGCAGGCGTGCGAGGTCATGTACTTCCTGGGCATCTGGATGTACCTCGCGTACACGACGAGCGGGGACGCCCACAAGGGACTGCCGACCGAGGGCTATCAACTGGCCATCGCGCTGCATCTGCTGGGGACGCTGTACCTGTGCGCCGTCGTGGTGCGGGACATCCTGCTGCCGGAGCGCGACGGTGTACGGCGCGACGGCTCGGACGATCCGTCGGGCGGGGTGCTGGACGGGGCGCGGGACGTGTTCGTGCTGGGACGGGCCGCCCGGCCGAGGGAGCACACGGCGCACACGGTGGAGGCGTCGCAGCGGGTGTCGTGGGGGATGCGGCCGCCCGGGGCCGCGTGAGGCACCGGGCGCGGGGGGCCGGGAACTCGGCGGGGGCCGGAGACGCGTGAAGGGCCGGACG